>JBIIQR010000196.1:0-4077 GCA_044341985.1 Burkholderiaceae bacterium | reverse complement strand
CATACAAGAACACACCCATCGCACCCACGTCTAATGCATGCGCGCCTAACCACAGCAGGTGATTCAATATGCGCGTGATTTCATCAAACATCACGCGAATATATTGCGCACGCAAAGGCACTTCCAGATTCAGCAATTTTTCAATCGCCATCACATAGGCATGCTCGTTACACATCATTGAGACGTAATCGAGCCTATCCATGTAAGGCACGGATTGCAGATAGGTGCGCGTTTCAGCGAGCTTTTCAGTCGCACGATGCAACAAGCCTATATGAGGATCTGCTCGTTGAATAACTTCGCCATCCAACTCCAACACGAGACGCAACACACCATGCGCCGCCGGATGCTGAGGGCCAAAATTGAGCGTGTAGTTCTTAATTTCAGCCACGAAGTATCACTCCCTTAATCAACACATTACGAAGGGAAGTAGATGACTCAATTTTGGTAGAAACCAAAATCATTGAGAAATTGTTGAGCACGCTGTTATTAAAAGTTGCCATGACTATTTAATACCGTAGTTATCTTCACGAATCACACGCGGAACGTTCTCACGCGGCTCAATCGTGACGGGCTGATAAATCACCCGCTTTTGCTCAGGGTCGTAGCGCATCTCGACATAACCGCTGATCGGAAAATCTTTGCGGAAGGGATGACCAATAAAACCGTAATCGGTCAGCAAACGACGCAGATCATCATGTCCTTCAAACAGAATGCCGAACAAATCAAACGCTTCGCGCTCATACCAATTAGCAGATGACCAAATCGGACAAACGGAAGGAATCACAGGCAAATCATCGTCAGTAGCAAAGGTGCGTACACGTAAACGCCAGTTATGCGTTACCGATAACAGATGTGCGACGACTGCGAAACGAGCGCCATTCCATGCGCCATCACCATAGCCGGAGTAATCAACACCACAAAGATCGAGCAACTGCTCAAATCGAGTGGATGAATGGTCACGCAAATCCTGCATCGCCGATAAATAATCGGACGATTTGATGACTAACGTGATTTCGCCGAGCTCATCGGTCAGAGAGTGAATTTTTTCACCCAATACCAGCTGCAAAGCATTTTTGAGATTGTCGAGTTGGGTGCTCATGTCTGGATTCGTTGAATTCAGCGGGCGATGGTATTGGTACGGCGGATTTTGTTTTGCAATTGCATGATCCCGTACAACAGCGCCTCGGCAGTCGGTGGGCATCCAGGAACATAAATATCCACCGGAACGATACGATCACAACCGCGAACGACAGAGTAAGAATAATGGTAATAGCCACCACCATTCGCGCAAGAACCCATCGATATGACCCAGCGTGGCTCAGCCATTTGGTCATACACCTTGCGTAAGGCAGGCGCCATCTTGTTGCATAGCGTACCAGCCACAATCATCACATCGGATTGTCGGGGAGATGGACGAAACACCACACCAAAACGATCGAGATCGTAGCGTGACGCACCCGCATGCATCATCTCAACCGCGCAGCACGCCAAACCAAAGGTCATCGGCCAGAGCGAACCTGTACGAGTCCAGTTGATTAGCTTGTCAGCAGTCGTCGTGACAAAGCCTTCGTTGAGTAAGCCTTCAATAGCCATTGATCATTCCCAATCTAGGGCGCCTTTTTTCCACTCGAAAATCAGGCCCACCACCAGCACACCAAGAAAAATCATCATTGCCCAAAAACCCAGTAAACCGATATCGCTCATAGCAACCGCCCAAGGAACTAGAAACGCAACCTCGAGATCGAAAAGTATAAAGAGTATGGCGACAAGGTAGTAACGCACATCAAACTTCATACGCGCATCTTCAAATGCTTCGAAACCGCATTCGTAGGCGGAAGTTTTTTGTGCGTCCGGTCTGTGCGGCCCAAGCAGGCGGCCCAGAATTTGGGGAGCAACACCGACAACAATACCGACACCAATGAATAACAATATCGGCAGGTAGTTTTCGAGGTTCACAATAGTCGCAGTAGAAAAATCAGATGAAATTATCATCCAACATGGAGCCAAAACGACAACCCTGTCATTTCAGCAAAAAGCCAGCAAAAGGCAACCTCTTACTGGCCCGCTAGATTATTTTTAAACTGGTGCCGACGGCGAGACTCGAACTCGCACAGCTTACGCCACTACCCCCTCAAGATAGCGTGTCTACCAATTTCACCACGTCGGCAAAAGCATGCCATTTTAACCTGCTTTGAGATACCAATTCAACGCAGTATCGTTAGTGATTAATCGATCTGAAATAATCCAGAAATCGCTAACATCTATCGTTTCATTCGTGACCCGCAAGTCGTTGATTTACATGAGCCAAACTCAAGAATCAATGGAATACATCTAACTAACTGCTATTCACTAGCAGCCACTCAGGACTTACTTCGGTATCTCGTTTGATTGACCAGAGGCAGGGGCTACAGATTGTGACTGACCAGTCGCGTTTTGTGGTTTGGCCGGTGCTGTCGAATTTGCTGGAGTTGCAGGTATCTGATCCATCACACCCGCACCACCCGCAGCGATAGGACGGCTACCAAGAAAACTCAATGCCAGTGTGGCAGCGAAAAACACACCTGCTGCGATACCGGTTGAACGTGATAGAAAGTTCGACGATCCACTCGCACCAAACAAACTACCCGAAGCGCCCGAGCCAAATGCCGCACCCATATCAGCACCTTTACCGTGCTGAAGAAGCACTAAACCAATAATAATCAGCGCAGTTACGACCTGCACAACAATAACAATACCAAGCAAAGTATTCATGATTGAATTTCCGTCATTCTAATAAATCAGTTTTTACAATTTTTGTTACCAGGATCGACGTTGTACGCATTTACGCAGGTGCGCGTTTGCAAATACAACGCTCGATTAACTTTAAATCACATTCGTTATTAAGCCGCCGCTGCAATCGCTAAAAAATCGGCGGCTTTCAATGATGCACCACCTATTAATCCACCATCGATATCTGACATAGCGAGTAATTCTTTGGCGTTGTCTGGCTTCATGCTGCCACCATACAAAATACGAATCGTAGTTGCTGCAGTCGTATTTGCACTAGCCAGCGCTGCACGTATTACTGCATGAACCTGTTGCGCCATCTCAGGCGTAGCAGTCTTACCCGTACCAATCGCCCATACAGGCTCATACGCAATCACGATTTCAGACAAACGTGACGCAAGTGCAGCGATCACGGGTTGTAACTGACGAATGACTACTGCGTTTGTTTGCCCATTCTCACGCTCTTGCAAGGTCTCGCCAACGCACACAATCGGTATCAGACCTGATTTCAGCGCCTGCGCTGATTTGGCTGCCACCAATTCATCACTCTCGTGATGATAAGTACGGCGCTCGGAATGACCCACGATCACATAGTGACAAGCAAAATCCTTCAACATCGCTGCCGAAATTTCACCTGTGTATGCACCACTATCATGCTCAGAAACGTCTTGCGCACCCCAGGCAATGGCTGATCCTATTAGAGCGGCCTGAGTTTGTGAAAGGTAAGCCGCTGGAACGCACACGGCTAACTCACATCCAACCGCAGCACCGGATCGAAGGCTATCTAGCAGTGTCGCATTCGCTGCGAGACTGCCGTTCATCTTCCAATTACCTGCGATTAATTTCTTGCGCATAGCGATTAACTGTTAGCGACTACTTGATTCATGTTTTGAGCATCACACCACTTGCAGCATGATCTTACCGACGTGAGTGCTCGTTTCCATCAATGCGTGCGCTTGTGCCGCCTGATCGAGACTAAACGTCTTAAAGATAACGGGCTTGATTTTTCCTGCTTCCAGCAAAGGCCAAATCCGTTGCTGCAACTGCTGCGCGATATCTTGCTTGAACGATATAGGACGTGGACGCAAGGTCGATCCGGTAATGACCAAACGGCGACGCAAGACCTCACCGAAATTTATGCTGCCACTCACACCACCCAACAACGCAATGATGACGATACGACCGTCGTCAGCCAAACAATTGATTTCACGATTAACGTAATCACCCGCCACCATATCGATAATGACGTTTGCGCCCTTACCATCGGTAAGCGATTTGACTACTTCAGAAAAATCTTCAGTGCGATAGTTA
>JBIIQR010000195.1:0-4090 GCA_044341985.1 Burkholderiaceae bacterium | reverse complement strand
CATTGCGATCGTAAATGCGGGTCCAATCAGCGTGATAATTTGTGGCACTGACATTTCAGGTACGACAAATGTAGGTAGGCCTGTAGGTATTCCACCAAATGCCGACCCTATAGTGGCTACACCCGGTATGTGCAAAATCATCTGCAACAGCGTGACCACCATCATGGCGACTAGTGGTCCAGGCACACGAGCTAAGAGTTTAATTTTGGGTGTCAATAAAACCAATAGCAAACCGAGTAGCGCGAAACCCAGCGTAGAAAAGTGCGCATTCGGTAGTGACTGCAGCAGATGCCAGAGCTTTTCATGAAAATGCTCACCGGCGGGTTTGGGCAATCCAAAAAATTCACTCCACTGCCCAACAAAAATGATGACGCCTATGCCAGCAGTAAATCCGACGACAACCGGCGCGGGTATAAATTTAATCACACCACCCATACGCGCCAAGCCCATTAACAGCAGCATGACACCGGCCATCAGGGTCGCCACCTGTAAACCAGCGATACCGTATTTCGCGGTGATGCCTGCCAATATGGCGATGAATGCACCGGTTGGCCCAGCGATTTGTAATCGACTGCCACCGAAAATGGAAATCAAACCTCCGCCGATGATCGCGGTATAAATACCTTGTTCGGGACGCGCACCTGAAGCAATCGCAAATGCCATTGCCAATGGCAAAGCAACGATACCTACAACTAGCCCTGCAATGAGATTAGGCAGCCAATGAACGCGTGCCAATAAGCCAGCACGGTGAGCTTCCAAGACGGCAATCACTGATTACTCCTTGGTTTTACTACGAGGAGTCTCGCTAAAATTAGCTACGCTTCCCACACACAAACTGCATAAGATGCTGATTCTGTGTGCCTTCGATAACGGGTCGCCAATTATTTTCCGGGTCCATATTACTACTTACTTTTTCGCCCTTCAAATAGGGCGCATTAAAAAACTCACCTTGCAAATTACGAAACTGAGCTGCTTTGCAATCGTACTCTTTGTGCGATCGATTAGACAATACGCTATTGAGCGGAAAACTATAATTCAGCATTTCCCAAACAGTGACATAAATTCCATTGGTAACAATCGTTTTATCGTCATAATAAAATTCAGCCTTACCGTTATCGCCATACAGTATCCACTCTGCCTGCGCGCTTGCAGCGATTAAAGTCAATATAAGTGCTACTAAGGTCCTATTCATCATTACGCATCCTTTTCTTCTGAGTGGCGCGCAGCGGGTTTAAGTATCCAATATAAGTACACGGTCGCAATCACCACGGCAAACGCATAGGCGCTTATCGTCAGCGTCCATCCCTCAAGATTTAATTTAGGGCCAAACCAATGACGAAAAAATAGATACAAAAAAAACGCCAGTAAAAAATAGCGAATTTGTTGTGGGCGCGTCATGGGTTCAGCGCCATTCGAATTAGAGCGAATTCACAAAGGCGATCAGATCATCACGCTCTGCTTTACTCAAACCCGTAAATAAATCTCGCGAAGCTTTGGCTTCGCCACCGTGCCAGAGAATCGCTTCAAGCACATTGCGCGCGCGTCCATCATGCAAGAGATGGGTACTACCATTGACTTGCTCCGACACACCAATGCCCCAGAGCGGAGCAGTGCGCCAATCACGCGGACCGGCTTTAAAATCCGGACGACCATCTGCCAATCCTGGACCCATATCGTGTAACAACAGATCGGTGAAAGGACGGAAGGTACGTTTTGAAAGCGCAGGTAACAATGGATATTCTCCGGTGCGTAATTCAGGCACATGACATTGAGCACAACGCGCTTGGTCAAATAATTTTCCGCCGCGTTTAACGTTCTCACTCTCTTGATTTCGTGGTGCTGGCGCATCAAGCGCCACTTGCCAAAATGTCAGATGGTCCCATGCATAGTCCAATAACTCAGGACGATTACCGGGTGGCATAGCACGACACTCTTTTTGTATAGGGGGACAGTTTTCTTCAATATATAACGATGACGTGACACCCATATCGCCATGAAATGCAGCGACAATCTGCTGGCGTACGTTAGGCTGATTTGCTTTCCAACCAAAACGACCTAAGGCAACGCGCTTGTTAATATCATCGCGCACATAATTCGGACGACCGTTCAAACCTTGCGACTGCTGAAGTTTTGCTAGTGCGAGTATGTCTTCTTCTGTTACCGCCTCTAAATAACCCATGCCAAACACAACCTGCGTATTGCGCAGCGAGGTCATTACCGATTCATCGATAGCTCCAAAATTTGGTTTTTCAATGCGTATTTTTGGCTTACGCAATTCAACTTTTTCACCATCCGACAACGTGACAGTCTCAGCTATCCAGTCGATATAAAGCTCCGCCTCACCGGGTTTTAGATTTTCCTTTAGCCCGACGTTGACGCCGAATACTTGCAACTGATCGCCATAATTCGGATGAGGATTCGGCCCGCCATCCGAGCCCTCGCCGGGTATCGACAAACGAAGTAATTGCTGGAATGCGATGACATTCGGATTATCAAAGGTACGGCCACGGCCAGCCTGCACATGACAACCAATACAAGAAGCCGCTAAAAAAGTGGGCCCAAGACCCCAGTCACCACCCAACAGTGGAAACACGACCCACGGATTTTTGAACTGTTTCTCACCCGCCTGAAATTTTTGGAGCTGCGAATGACTGAGGCCTTTGATCGGCTGCATATAAACCATCGAAGGATCGATCGGCTTTTCAGTTGAGCGAATTATTTGGGTCGATGCGGTTCCCGCAACAGCTAATGCCGCTGCTGCCAGAATCACCACTGACGCACGTCTTGCGACTGGATTACGCAATCGTCGAAAAGCCTCAGTAAAACGTCGCATAGGGTCTCCTTGTATTACCAATACTGAGTTTAATCAAAGATCACGCGCAACCCTGAAACTCGTCTGAAAATTTCGCATACCTTCCAGCTCAGAATACCTATAAGCAGCGCGCGCTGTCGATGGACCATCTAACCAACCACCGCCCCTGACCACGCGTTTTTCACATTGGCCTTCGTGCTTACGTGTTGAACCATCGTTTGGTGCGCCGGCATAACCGGCTTGATGACAGTCCTCTACCCACTCACGCACATTGCCCAACATATCGTGCAAGCCAAATGGATTAGGTTTGTATTTACCTACTTCGGCATTTTCAGCGGCACCGTCATCACACAGCACGTGCGACCACACATAATTCGGATGAGCTTTCTTGCCCGTTTCATCATGCATGTTGGCGAATTCGCAGGTCTTCAACTTATTTTCGCTACCACCCCAGAACCAGGCGGTTTGAGTACCACCACGTGCAGCGTATTCAAATTCAGATTCGCTCTGCAAACGATAACTCTTACCCGTTTTTGCCGAAAGCCAGACTGTATATGCCCTAGCCTCAGCCCATGAGATATTCACGACGGGGAATTTGCCACGCCCAAAGCCAGCGTCATCAGCTTTTGGACACTTACCCTCCGCAACGCAAACATCCCATTGAGCAAAGGTAGTTTCGTATTTTGAGACCGCGAAGGGCCGAGCTATTTTCACCGTATGCTGAGGCTTCTCATCCAAATGTCCGCTCTCGACCTTATCGGATCCCTGCACAAATTCGCCAGCTGGAATAACAACCATTTCTGGGCATTCCGGACAATCGACGTACACACTACCAGCGGCGCGATCCTCAGCATGCACAGTTGGCAGAAAAGACCCAGCAGAAAAAAGCAAAGTCAAAGAAAACGTCGTTAGAAATTTAGGACTCATTTTTATAGTTTTAATGGTGATTTTCAGGTTTTTCAACCTTTCGCCAACAGATATTTATTACATCAAGATAGCTTCAGCCCATAGTATAAGACCAGAAATAAAAAAGCCGGCAGCGCTAAGCTGCCGGCAAACTAACTAGAGACAAATGACTACCTTGTTCACGTCAAAAAAACATAGTAACTGGATTACATTTCCCAAGCCGTTTTAACGACTTAGCACTTTTGCTCCATCTTGCACGATTTGTAAGTTGGATCTTCTTCAACAACCCCATCACACGCTTCCTTGACATTGATCTTTGCATTTCTGCATGCAGTACCCAGTGCGACCATAGAATCGGTCGCAGCATTTTTC
>JBIIQR010000194.1:0-4103 GCA_044341985.1 Burkholderiaceae bacterium | reverse complement strand
CTCGGCTCAAGCGCTTTTTCTGAGCTGGAAAATCTGCCAACGACAAATGCGTACCAGGGTCTTTAGCAGCGACAGTGTCTGAATAAAACCGCCCGAATAAATCGAGCGAATCAGGCGGCGCTTGATCAGCCAAGTCGGCTTCGGCCTGCATGACTAACGCAATATGAACTGCAACGACATGCCGCCAGACACTGCCTTCAGATTCTCCTACTGCACTTTCTTTTTGGTTGATCGTGGTGGCATTAGCAAACTGATTCGGCAAACTATCGTTGTCTGTATCTAACCCATAAAGAAATTGAAGCGTGACGACTCCACTTGCCAGCGATTGCGAATCCCATTGATCGGTCCCGCGATATTTACAGCGAAAATCACCAGCGCCGTTCGTTCCTCTAACCAGATAAAAAATACTCCACCCACGATCGATTCCGTCGTGCGACTTTGGGGGTACAGTAAATCCTGCGCAATTATGCACAATCATTTTGTTATCTAGACTAGAGCTAGAAAAATGAATCGCAAGCACATCACTGCCGTGAAATCCTGCGCTTGTCGTCTCACTGATGACTTCAGCGGTTCCGCTAATGACGGCATTATCCAGACCACGTAGCGCAATTGCTGAATCCTCTACCGGATCGAGGGGATCGTTGTGACCCGCTTGCTGTATGGCGCGCGCCATGTGATCGAGCAGGAAATACGCATCCTGCTCGATGATGAAAATTTGTTCCTGCCTAAAATGCGTTACCACCGCCGCTCGTACGACTTGGGCAAGGGGCAACAAAATAATCATGCCCAGACCAATAGCGATCAACATATCCAGCATCGCTATTCCGACACCATACTTTTTCATGGAATTACGCCTACGGTAAGCACAATCGATGGGTAAAAATTAACCGAGCCTGGACGGTCCGGCCATCCCAGTTTGAGTACCCAAGGTGATGATTCATCCTTCACTGAAGGACATGACCATTGAAATACTATCGATTCCCACGCCTTCCCATCACGACACAACACAACGCGTGCGCCGGGTAGATCAATCAGCAAGCGCCGACGCCAATGCCAAAGATAAAAGTCAGATGCATCGCTTGCCGTGCACGATGTCCGATAACAATCCAACGGAGTAGCTAAACTTTGAACTCGCTGTAAAAGATTTGTCGATGAGTAAGACAGCGACTGCGTTCCACCCGCTCTTAGCCAAGTGGCCATCTCTACACCAAGACGTCTGCCGGCATACTCTTGTACCGTATGACGAAAGGCTACCTGCGCATGACTAGTGATGAATGCCATAGCCAATGTACTCGTCGTAACCACGACCAACGAGACCATGACTTCTACGAGAGCGAAACCTATCGCGTAGTGATGACCAATCACGAATAATAGGGAAAAATTAAATCAGGAATGTGATCTGATCGAAATAGCGACGCAAGCTAAGTTAGCTTATTAATGACAAGCTAAATAGTTGTATATATTTTTGATTATTGGTTCGGTCACCAATAAGCTTCGAGGGGATTTTTGAGCGATTAAAGCGTTAAAGCGATTACTTAGGAAGTGAGTCTTTGCGTTTATTGGCCGCAGCGCGCTCAAGATCAACTTCATCAATCGCATCTCTGAATTCGGCCACATCTTCAAAGCTACGGTAAACCGAAGCAAACCGAATATAGGCGATTTTATCCAAACGCTTTAATTCACGCATCACTAGCTCGCCAATCTGACCCGACAAAATTTCTCGCTCACCCGAAGAAAGTAATTTTTCTTCGATGCGATGAATCGCTGTATCCACTGCATCGGCTGATACAGGACGTTTTCTGAGTGCGAGCATCAAACTTCCACGGAGTTTTGCTGGCTCAAATTCCGTGCGGCTGCCGTTCTTTTTGACGATGACAGGCATCGCCAATTCAATCCGCTCATACGTCGTAAAACGTTTGTCGCAATCATTACAGCGACGACGACGACGGATACTGTCCCCTTCATCCGACGTCCGGGTATCCAGCACTTGTAAATCTTCATTCTGGCAGTAGGGACAACGCACGGGGACAGTCTCCTTAAACAATCAACCTTGATACACAGGGAATGCATCAGTCAATTTCTTAACCTCAGCACGTACCCGCGCAAGATTAGCTTCATCATGCGGGTTATCCAGCACGTCGGCAATCAACTGACCCACCTTAGTCGCTTCGGCCACACCAAAACCACGGGTAGTCATCGCTGGGCTACCTAAACGAATACCGGATGTCACAAACGGTTTTTCAGGATCATTAGGAATTCCATTTTTATTGCAGGTGATGTGCGCTAAACCGAGCACCGCTTCAGCTTCTTTGCCTGTCATTTTTTTAGCACGCAGATCAACTAACATCACGTGAGACTCGGTACGCCCTGAGACTATTCTTAATCCACGTTGTATCAGCGATTTGGCCAGCGCATCCGCATTTTTTATCACCTGTTCCTGATATGACTTGAACTCGGGTGATAGCGCCTCTTGAAACGCCACGGCTTTGCCCGCGATCACGTGCATCAAAGGACCGCCCTGCAAACCAGGGAAAATTGCGCTGTTAATTTTTTTGGCGATATCTTCGTCATTCATCAAAATGATGCCGCCGCGCGGACCACGCAGGCTTTTATGGGTGGTCGATGTCACCACATGCGCATGCTTGATGGGATTAGGGTAAACACCTGCAGCGATCAGTCCTGAGTAATGCGCCATATCTACCAATAAATAAGCACCAATATCTTTAGCTACTTTGGCAAAAAATTCCCAGTCAATGCGAAGTGCATATGCCGATGCACCGGCAATAATTAATTTAGGCTTTTTTTCATGCGCTAACTTTTCCATTTGCGCGTAATCAATTTCTTCTTTGTCATTCAAACCATACGAAATCACATTGAACCACTTGCCCGACATATTCAACGCCATACCGTGGGTTAAGTGTCCGCCTTCGGCTAAGGACATACCCATAATAGTGTCCCCAGGATTAAGCAAGGCCAAAAAGACGGCTTGATTGGCTTGCGAACCGGAATTCGCCTGCACATTGGCAAAATTAGCACCGTAGAGTTTTTTCAGGCGCTCAATGGCTAAGGATTCAGCGATATCAACAAATTCGCAACCACCGTAATAACGCTTACCCGGATATCCCTCGGCGTATTTATTCGTTAGCTGTGAGCCTTGCGCTTCCATGACGGCAGGTGAAGCGTAGTTTTCTGAGGCGATCAGCTCAATATGATCTTGCTGGCGCTGATTTTCTTTTTGGATGGCAGACCATAATTCAGGGTCAGTGTGAGCGATCGTATGATCTCTGGAAAACATTATGCGACTCCAATCATCAGGAATGTTATGGGACTAAATCGAAAGAGGTAATAGCGGAAGGAACAGGTGCAGCCTTAATTAGGTACGTCAGGTATTCCAGCCCTAAAGCGGAATACGGCTGAAGAGCTCGGGTGCTTTTGGGTTAAAGCACGCTATCTAAATCATTACGATAGACAAAGCAGCTGTAGCACCCAGCAAAATGAGTCGAAATTTTAGTGGACGCACGGTTTTTGGGCAAGAACAGCTCGCCGTCACCTGTGGTGTTTGGGCTAAAATGGGGCGGTTTCCTGTCTATTCAAAAAAATCTTCTCACAAAGGGAACTGATGATCGTTTTAATCACTGGCGCGAGCTCTGGGTTTGGCGCCGAAATGGCCCGTAAATTTGCCTCCCACGGTCACCGCATCATCGCGGCGGCCCGACGCACTGATCGATTGACTGCGCTAGCGTCCGAATTGGGTAAAAACGTACTTCCCGTTGAGCTCGACGTCACCAGTAAAAGCTCCATAGACCACGCACTAGCATCGCTCCCTGCTGACTGGCAAGCCATTGACGTTTTAATTAACAATGCCGGCCTCGCGCTCGGACTAGAAGCTGCGCATGAAGCGCACCTCGACGACTGGGACAACATGATAGAAACCAATTGCCGTGGCTTAGTAACGATGACTCGTGCCGTATTGCCGGGCATGGTCGCGCGCGGATCGGGCATTGTCATCAATATTGGATCGGTGGCTGGCGCCTATCCTTACCCTGGCGGCAACGTGTATGGGGCCACCAAAGCCTTTGTTGATCAATTTACCCTGAACCTGC
>JBIIQR010000193.1:0-4108 GCA_044341985.1 Burkholderiaceae bacterium | reverse complement strand
CTCTATGTTTAATGTGAAGGTGCTGTTTCTACTAGATGATGCTGCAATACTAATGCGACTTACTCTACTCACCATCATAAGCAAGCAAAGTGACGATACGTCCTAATGCAACTTATAACAAGAAATAATTTAAGCAAATTACTGATTAACCACCTTTAAATTATTAATAGAGCAAGGAAATTTATAGTGATGCGCTAACCTACGATGCACTGCAAAAAACATAGCCCAACAAAATTTTGCAGCGCATCATTTATGTTGCTGCGCACAGTAACCACGAACTGATTTATCTGAAATTTTATGACGCACCAGTGCACCCACGCGACTCTGGTTTGTGAATCAAACAGCGCTCTACAATAGAACTCTGAATAGATGGCGCTTTTATGTAATGAGTACCGACCTAACGTCCAGCTTCACAATCGGTACGCATAACGTTACCCGCACTTTCTTTAGTCCAGCTATCACCGTAGCGTCCAAACACCATACGCAGCACACCTTCGAGATTTTTACGTTCAACGGGATCATTCAATGACCGACCATCTAATTTAGCCAAGGCCTCGTCTTTTTTTATACCACTCTCGCGCCACGACATAGCCTCTGAAGCAAATTTTCCAATGTCAGCGCAGGTCATCGTGCCCAAAGGATAAGGAGCAGCCAAAGCACACGCACTAAATCCTGCTAATGCTCCGATTAAAACCGCTTTACGTATATATATAGTCATTTTGTTTTATGATTGGTGTTGATGAAAAAATATAAACTAGTCTAATCTGTAGAACCCTACTGAAATAGTAGCTTACCATTTGATGGGGCCGCTTAAAAATCAGCTACGGACACCTAGATCGACTATAAAAAAAATTTATTCCTGACTTCGCCATGTATTTAATAAAAATTATACGCAGGCTCTCACTCATTTCCTCGTTATCGATTGTCTTCATGCAAAACGCTCATGCGGATTCATTTAAAGATTGTCCGGAATGCCCCGAAATGATCTCACTCCCCGCAGGTAGCTTTGTGATGGGGTCTGATATTGTCAACGAAGAGGATGCGAACTGGCCTAAAAGATCAGTCCAGGTAAACGCATTTGCAATGAGTAAATTCGAAGTCTTGCAAGATGAATGGCATGCGATCATGGGAAACCGTCCGGGCGGCTTTAAAGGTGAGCGCTTACCGGTCGAACAAATTACCTGGAAGCTTGCGAAAGAATTTACGCGCAAGCTGAGTGAAAAAACCGGTAAGAACTATCGCTTGGCGTCCGAAGCAGAATGGGAATACGCAGCTCGCGCCGGCACTGAGTCTGACTACTATTTTGGAAACGAAGTCGACCGACTTCCAGAACACGCTTGGTTTGAAGAAAACTCAAATGAAACGACGCATACTGTAGGTCAAAAATTGCCGAATAAATTCGGTCTCTATGACATGTATGGCAATGTGGCGGAATGGACTGACGACTGCTGGAATAAAAACTATGTTGGCGCGCCAAGCGATGGCTCCGCGTGGGTGACGGGCGACTGCTCTGTACGCGTCGTGCGCGGCGGCTCGTGGTTCAACAAAAACCGCTCATTCAAATCTGCCACACGAATGAAATTCTCATCAGAGATTCGTTACAGCAGCCGAGGACTAGGCTTACGTATTGTTCGCGAAGCCCCTTAGTTAGAGGCCTTTACAGAGCGCGCAGCGCGCACTCTGCTTAGCTGCGGTTATTTGGCGCGCGCTCGTCTTCATACTCGCCGTGATACCAAGTACCGCTAAATAACTTCCCTTCCGGCGTCAACATTTGACCATGGCCATGTGGGTGACCATCTTTCCAAGCACCTTCATACCAACTGCCATCATCGTGTTTGTAATGACCCTTACCGTTTTGCAAACTATTTTTCCATTCACCGGTATACACACCATCTTTACGCGTCAGCTTACCCTGCCCCTCGGCCCAACCCTCGACCATCTGTCCTTCATAGACGCCCGTAATTTTGCCGTCTAAAAACCAAATGAGTTTGCCTCTGCCATGAGCTTTCCCTTTTTTACAGGCTCCTGCCCAATTGATGCTCTCACCTTCCTGCGGGAAGATATTGGCCACTTTACAACCCTCTGCGTCTTTGATCCACTGCACTTCATCAGCGTGCGCGCTAGCGAAAAACAAAAACAGCGCGCACATAAGCAATTTAGGTTTAGATAGGGTTGGCATGTTTAGCGCTCCAAAAAAGTAGTCCCATTCGCTTGGATGTCGTAATAACAATCAAGATACAAAATTCATCCTCTGAATTATTCCCAGATACCTTCTGAAAATCAATATACGACTGGCTTATTTAGTTTTGCAAACGATCTTTCCCAAAGCTGCCACGGCTGAATTGGGCGCAATCGCTGTCCATGCCTCAGTCTCTGACTCGTCTCGGATTATCTGACCAGCGGCTTTTTCTTTCGAGTACGTTACCATCTTGAGTACTCTCGATTGAGCAAGCGCGCAATCATATTCACGCGTAATCTGGCGCGAGCGTTCGCCGCTCTCACTAGGCATTTTAAAATCATGAATGGTGTGAGTAATGATGTTGTCACCTGAACGCTGAGTCGGGTTAGGTGCCAAATAAAAATAAAATTTATCGCTTTCGAAATAAGTCTGCCACTCTTCTGCATACACAGCGCATGAACAAAGCATTAGTCCTGCAAATAACAGTCGCTTGGTAGTTTTAATTTTTTTCACGTTACATCTCCATATTTTTAGGTAAAAAACTAATCACAACTAAGCTTGCGCCAGCGGTAGCTGCCATCAACCATAAAAATGCGCCGAATCCCCAGGCTTTGACAATGGGACCAATCAACCAAACGGCTATTGAGCTAACTCCGAAAGAAATAGCGAATCGCGCTCCTGAAAAACGACTACGCATGGAATCGTCCACATAGTTAGCAATCATTGCATCAGTAAATGGTATGGCAGCGAAGATTGCGCACATAAAGCAAAGTTGGGCGAAATAAAAACCCCATCCTTCAAGCTGAGTGGCAGCAATGATTGTTAAGAGCTGTAAAAAAATGACTGTGCTATAGAGCTTTTTTAGAGGCACTCGGTCGATGAGTGCGCCAATGATTAACTGACTAAAGGCGGCAACGCAATAAATCCCTGCTAGTAGCGTTCCTACCAATGCAGGGTCCCGTAACTGATTACCGAGTTTGTTTAATAGAACTTCGCTGTTTCCATTAGTCGTGAAATTAAACAAGAAACTACCCATGGTCGCTGCCAGGGTCATGATGAAGAAAAGTTTCATCTGACCCGGCTTCGAATCAACCTTAAGCGTAGGTGCTTTTTTTACCGGTGGAATTTCGTTTGCATTGCTGACTCGCCAGAACACCACACCGAGCGCTAAGCTAATTAATCCGGGGATCCAAAAAGCAGCACGCCAGCCATAGTCTCGGATGACCCAACCCGTCAGTAAAGCTGCGATAGCAATACCCAGATTTCCCATCATGCCGTTAATGCCAATAGCCTTACCGGGTGTAGTCGACTGTTGGATAAGCATTGGTATACCTACCGGGTGGTAAATCGATGCAAAGCCACCCAATACAGCAAGTAAGAAGCACAACTGCCAAGGACTTTGCGCTTGACTCACAAGAATGGAAGAAAGACCGACACCTGCAAAGTAAAGCAACATCATCTTGCGACGGCCCCAAAGATCACCCATTTTTCCTGCTGGCAGAGAACACACACCAAAAAAGAAAAATGCGGGTGCGCCGTAAGGCATCAAGTCTTCCCAACGATCTATGCCCAGATCGTTGGCGATACTCGCGACTGCTGCTGCAAAAATCAGCAGAACGAGATGATCCAGCGAATGTCCCAGATTAAGTAAGACCGACGTCAGGCGTGGGTACATGGATTGCAGAAGGAACTACACACCCAACTGACGAGCAAGATCGTTTAAGTCACTCGACGCATAGGTAAATCGCGTTAGATCACCCTTGGCGGCTGCGGCACCCACACCGTATTCCAACGGACGCTCGACAAACGCCGTCTGCAAACCACAGGCTTTAGCCGCATCGAGATCATCTTCATGCGCAGCTACCAGCATGACCTCGGAAGGCTGCAAGTCAAAAATCTCTGCCACACCGAGATACGTTTCAGGATCCG
>JBIIQR010000192.1:0-4135 GCA_044341985.1 Burkholderiaceae bacterium | reverse complement strand
TTGTCAACTACATCCGACGCAACTACGGCATGTTGATTGGTGAGCAGACGGCTGAAACCATCAAAAAACAAATTGGTTCAGCATTCCCTGGAACCGAAGTGCGCGAGATGGAAGTTAAGGGCCGTAACCTTTCTGAAGGTATTCCACGCTCCTTCACTATCTCCAGCAATGAAGTGCTGGAAGCGCTGACCGATCCGCTTAATAGCATTGTTTCAGCGGTCAAAAACGCGCTGGAACAGACTCCGCCTGAGCTGGGTGCGGATATTGCTGAAAAAGGCATGATGCTCACCGGTGGTGGCGCCTTGTTGCGTGATCTCGATCGTTTGTTGATGGAAGAAACCGGCTTGCCTGTTTTGGTGGCGGAGGATCCGTTAACCTGCGTCGTGCGCGGTTCGGGCATGGCGCTCGAGCGCATGGATAAACTCGGTTCCCTCTTCTCCTACGAGTAAATGCGCGTCGGCTGTCCGTTCCGCTCTCTCAGCCGCACTCCCCGACCCCCTTGCAAAGCCAGTGGCCTGCTTCCCGGACCTCGGGGAGGTGGGTGGTTCGGTGCACAGTTTTATTTCCAGCCCGCACTAATTGCCTTCACTTGGTTTAAAGTTTCACTCTGATGGAATACACCCCACCACCACTCTTTAAACAAGGTGCCTCAGCGCGCGCCAAAATGCTATTTTTTGCGCTGATTGCCGTGGGATTGCTCATGGCCGATTCGCGTATGAAAGCACTATCGGCCGTGCGACAAGTTGTTGGGGCGGCGCTGTACCCTTTGCAGGTGGTGGCCATGCTGCCGCGCGATGCGATCTTTGCCACCAGTGATTATTTCACCTCGCTCACCACGCTTAAGTCAGATAACGAGCGCATGCGAGAACAGCAAGTTTTGAATGCGCAGCAATTGCAGCAAAGCCAAGAACTGCTGGCCGAAAACGCTCATCTACGCAAATTACTCGCCGCTTCTGAGCGCCTGACTTTGAAGTCAGTGATGAGTGAAATTCTGTATGACGCGCGCGATCCTTTTTCGCGTAAGGTGATCATTGATCGTGGATCTAGCCATCAGATTTTGCCAGGCCAACCCGTCATTGATGATCTGGGTGTGATTGGACAAGTTACCCGTGTTTTTCCTTTCACATCAGAAGTAACATTACTAACCGATAAAGACCATGCGATACCTGTTCAAGTGCTGCGCAGCGGTGTGCGAAGCGTAGCGTATGGCCGTGGTCAAACGGGCGTACTTGAATTGCGTTTCATGGCATCGAATGCCGATATTCAACGAGGCGACGTCTTGCTGACCTCAGGTATAGATGGGGTTTATCCCACCGGATTGGCCGTTGCAACCGTCGTGTCAGTCGATGCAAAAACGTCCGATGCATTTGCGCGCATATTGTTGCAACCCACTGCAGGAATCGCTCGCCATCGTCAGCTATTGGTTCTGTTGGCGGATGCTAAACAAATGACTGCACCACCACCACCGGTAGAAGCGCCAGTACAGACCGACGCCCGCAAACGACAAAAAGATCCGGAAGCCCCATGATCGATCGCGACCATATTCTGCTGCCTGTCAATCCAGCCTTCATCGGCTTTAGTTTGGCAGCAGCGTTTTTCATGAATTTATTCCCTTGGGGTGGTTGGGGTTGGGTGCCCGATTTTGTCGCACTCACCTTAATTTTCTGGAGCATCTACCAGCCTCGCAAAGTCGGTATCGGCATTGCATTCTTGATGGGCTTGGTAATGGATGTGCACAGTGCTTCTCTACTGGGTGAAAACGCTCTGGCCTATACCCTGCTATCGTATTTCGCGATCACGATTCATCGCCGTGTACTGTGGTTTCGGCCATATGTTCAGGCGTTGCACGTATTGCCTTTATTGGTGGTGATGCAAATCGTACAAATGCTGATACAGCTAGCGGTGACCGGAAAATTTCCGGGCTGGTTGTATTTCGCACAAAGCATCGTCGCCACTATTATTTGGCCAGTCGTTTGTTGGCTATTGCTTGCGCCGCAACGACGTGCCGTGGATCGCGATGAAACACGACCTATCTAATCACTTCACAGTTCGTAAAACACAGACCGTTCAACACGGCCAGCAATGACAGAAATTAAAGATACCGAACGCGAACTACAACTGTTCAGGCTGCGCCTGTCGGTAGCTGGCGTGGTCGTTTTTGTTTGCTTTGGTTTGTTGATGCTGCGATTTCTTTGGCTGCAAGCGGTTCGGCACAGCGAATATTTCGAGCGCGCCGAAAGTAATCGTATCTCCGTGGTTCCAGCGGTACCTAATCGTGGATTGATTGTTGATAGAAACGGCGTGGTCTTGGCGCGTAATTTTTCTGCCTACACATTGGAGATTACTCCCGCCAAAATAGAGCGTAATCTTGATGTGGTGATTGATGAGCTGGCCCAGTTGGTGGATATTCAACCAAAAGATCGCAAGCGATTCCGTCGTCTGATGGAAGAATCAAAAACATTTGAAAGCCTTCCTATTCGCACGCGATTAAGCGATGCAGAGGTTGCGCGCTTTGCAGCGCAGCGCTACCGCTTTCCGGGCGTCGATATTCAAGCGCGTTTATTCCGTCAGTATCCGCTAGGACATGCAGCGTCGCACATGATTGGTTATATCGGTCGTGTGAATAAAACAGAAGCCGAGCGATTAGAAGGCGGCGATGATGCAGCCAACTACCGCGGCACCGAATACATCGGTAAAGAAGGTATAGAAAAAAGCTACGAGAGAGAATTGCACGGCACCACCGGCTATGACGAAATTGAAGTCTCTGCAGGTGGACGAGCTGTGCGAAATTTATCTCGTACTGCGCCGACGGCGGGCAATAACTTAATTTTATCGGTGGATATCGAGCTGCAAAAAATTATCGAGCATGCGTTTGGTGATAGACGTGGTGCCTTGGTCGCTATTGAGCCATCGACCGGTGACATATTGGCCTATGTATCAATGCCGACCTTTGATCCGAATTTATTTGTTGAAGGCATTGATGCAAAAAGTTGGGAAGAGTTGAATACCTCACTCGACAAACCACTTTTGAATCGCCCGTTAATTGGTAGTTATCCGCCAGGCTCCACCTTTAAGCCGTATATGGCGCTGGCGTCATTGGAATTAGGTAAGCGCACGCCAGAGGCGGCCATCTTCGATCCGGGCTATTTTTGGTTCGGAAATAATAAATTTCGCGATGATAAAGAAGGTGGTCATGGTCGCGTCGATATGTATAAATCGATCGTGCAAAGCTGTAACACCTATTACTACAATTTAGCGAATGATTTAGGTATTGATGCCATTCATGATTTTATGAAGCCCTTAGGTTTTGGGCAGTTGACCGGGATTGATCTTGAAAACGAACGCCGTGGCGTGCTCCCGTCACAGGAGTGGAAGCGCAATACCTATAAAAAACCTGAGCAGCAAAAATGGTATGCCGGCGAAACAATTTCTGTGGGCATTGGTCAGGGATATAACTCATTTACCCCGTTGCAGTTAGCGCATGCGGTTTCTAACCTCACTAACAACGGCATCGTAATGAAGCCGCATTTGGTGAAAATGGTTGAAAGCGGAACCACCAAAGCACGCAAGCTCACCGTGCCTAAAGAGAGTTATCGCATACCGTTAAAACAAGACAATATCGATTTCATTAAGCAGGCCATGATAGGCGTGACCAAAGAAGGTACGTCAGCGCGTTCATTTGCGAATGCGCCGTATGTTTCTGGTGGTAAGACGGGTACCGCTCAGGCAGCTGCTTTAAGTCGAAATGTTAAATACGACGCCAGTAAAATTTCAGAACGTTTGCGCGATCACTCGTTGTATATCGCTTTTGCGCCGGCCGACAAACCGAAGATCGCTTTAGCAGTCATCGTTGAGAATGCAGGTTTTGGTGCTGCCGCTGCAGCGCCGATAGCCCGCTTAGCGATGGATTACTACTTGACAGGTAAGCGACCTGATGAGCCCGTCAAACCTGCGGCTAAAGTCGTCGATCCAACCCAGCCGACACAGCCAACGACTGCAAAGCCGGATACGACGAAACCTGTTGTGAAGGCGGCTGACAATCCATCGCAACCTGTAGTCGTTAAAGCTGATGCTGCCAAGCCCGTTGTAAAAGCAGTCGATTCAACACAGCCAGCGACAAGTAAATCCGATACCA
>JBIIQR010000191.1:0-4147 GCA_044341985.1 Burkholderiaceae bacterium | reverse complement strand
ATTAATGTTACTTTAGGATCGAGATCCATCAAGGTCACGCCGCGACCACCACCGGATTGCGTTTTAATTTCATCTAAACCAAACACCAGCATGCGGCCTTGCTCAGAAAGGCAAGCTAATGCAGTAGCGCCCTTAACGATCACACTGGGTCGAACAGGTTCATCGCCTTCATCCATCGCCATAAATGCTTTGCCGGCTTTTTGGCGGCTGATCATGTCACCGACTTTGGCGGCAAATCCAAAGCCACCGGTCGATGCCAGTAACAACGTGGTATCGGTTAGGCCTACAAAATAATGAACTAACCGTGTTCCGGTTTCGACTTCAGCCAGCGTTGTGAGCGGTACGCCATCACCGCGCGCCCCCGGTAATTGCGCCACTGCGATGGTATAGACGCGTCCGTTCGAACCAAAAGCCAATACATTGTCGGTGGTGCGGCATTCAAATGTCGCATACAACGTATCACCGGCTTTGAAGCTAAATTGTGCAGCATCATGCCCGTGAGCTTGGCGAGCGCGCACCCAACCTTTTTGAGAAATGATGACCGTTACTGGCTCATCAATAATTTTGACCTCGGCGACCGCTTTTTCAGCGACCTTGATTAAGGTACGACGTTTGTCGCCGTAGGTTTTTGCATCTGTTTCTATCTCTTTAATCAGGAGCTTTTTCATCGACGATGGATTGTCGAGTAGCTCTTGTAGATTTTTCTTTTCTTTACGAAGCTCAGAGAGTTCTTGTTGTACTTTGATCGCTTCCAATCGTGCCAGCTGGCGCAAGCGAATCTCGAGAATATCTTCTGCCTGACGCTCCGATAATTTAAACGCTTTCATCAGCGCAGGTTTAGGTTCATCCGATTCGCGAATAATTTTGATGACCTTATCGATATTCAGCAGAACGGCTTCTCTGCCCTCGAGTATATGAATACGATCATCAACCTTGCCTAAGCGATGCTGAGTTCGGCGCGTGACTGTGTTAAAGCGGAAGCCGACCCATTCGCGCAGAATTTCGCCTATCCCTTTTTGTCGCGGGCGACCATCTGCATCAATCATCACAAAATTCACGCCCACACTATTTTCTAATGAGGTGTGAGCTAGTAAAAGATTGCTAAATTCTTCTTGATCTTGGTTTTTTGATTTGGGTTCAAACACCAAACGCACAGCCGCTTCGCGCCCTGATTCATCGCGTACGGTATCTAATACGGAAAGAATCGTTTGTTTATTTCCCAGCTGATCAGGCGTTAAACTTTTTTTGCCCAGCTTAACTTTAGGATTGGTGAGCTCTTCTATCTCTTCTAGAATTTTTTGTGATGACGTACCCGGTGGTAGTTCAGTCACGACCAATTGCCATTGACCACGAGCGAGATCTTCAATTTTCCAACGAGCTCTGACTTTAATACTGCCACGTCCTGATTGATAAATTTCCGAGATGGTTGATTTCGACGTGATGATTTGCCCACCGCCAGGAAAATCCGGCCCGGGTATCAGCGCCATTAATTCATCGTGCGAAATTTTTGGCTGTTTGATGACAGCCATCGCCGCTGCTGCCACTTCATTCAGATTATGCGAAGGGATTTCAGTCGCCATACCCACTGCGATACCTGAAGCACCATTGAGTAAAGCAAACGGGAGTCGCGCTGGTAGTAGCTTAGGTTCTTCGCTCGATCCATCGTAGTTAGGTGAAAAATCCACCGTACCCATATCGATTTCATCAAGTAGCAATTGCGAGATGGGTGTTAATCGTGCTTCGGTGTAGCGCATCGCTGCTGCACCGTCGCCGTCGCGAGAACCAAAATTACCGTGGCCATCGACGAGTGGATAACGCAATGAAAAATTTTGCGCCATACGAACCATGGCGTCATACACCGATTGGTCCCCATGGGGATGCAGCTTACCTAGTACATCACCGACGACGGCTGCTGATTTGCGCGGCTTAGCAGTAGGGTCTAAACGCAGCTGATTCATGGCATACAAAATTCGACGCTGCACCGGCTTTTGGCCGTCGCACACATCAGGTAGCGCACGACCTTTAACGACTGAGATCGCATAATCGAGATAAGCGCGCTCAGCAAAGGTGGCGAGTGCCAGAGATTCACCGCCGTTATCAGCGGCCGCTTCAAAGAGATTGGTTTGGTCAGCCATAGTATTTTCTAACTATCCGAGACGAGTAATGTTTTCTTGATGACTGTGTTTGCGTGCAGTCGGCTTAGATATCAGCATCAACTTCATTGCCGTGTTCTTCTAACCATGAACGACGAGCAGCGGCTTCGCCTTTGCCCATCAACATAGTGAAGCGATCTTCCGAGGCTTTTTGACCCAGCTCACCAATGCTGACGGGTAGCAGGCGACGTGTATCGGGATTCATCGTGGTTTCCCACAATTGTTCTGCACTCATTTCACCCAAGCCTTTGAAGCGTGCGATATTCCAGGCGCCATCTTTTACGCCGTCCTTACGCAATTTATCCTCTACAGCCGTTAGTTCACCTTCATCTAACGCATAAATTTTTTGCGCAGGTTTTTTCCCGCGAGCAGGAGCATCAACGCGATACAGTGGTGGACGGGCGATATGAATATGTCCGTGATCGATCAACTTGGGGAAATGCTTGAAGAACAGCGTCAACAGCAGGACTTGGATATGCGAGCCATCAACGTCCGCATCGGACAAAATACAAATACGGCCATAGCGCAAACCAGATAAATCTGGATTATCCGATTTGCCATGAGGATCAACGCCAATCGCTACAGCGATATCGTGGATCTCATTATTAGCAAATAATCGATCGCGTTCGGTCTCCCACGCATTTAACACTTTGCCGCGCAGTGGAAGAATGGCTTGAAATTCTTTGTCGCGTCCCATCTTGGCGGAACCGCCAGCAGAATCACCTTCGACTAAAAAAATCTCATTGCGTGTCAGATCGGTCGATTCGCAGTCGGTCAATTTGCCAGGCAAGACGGCAACCCCCGATGATTTTTTCTTTTCGACTTTTTGTGCTGATCGCAGTCGGCTTTGTGCTTGACGTATAACGAGTTCTGCCAGCTTTTTGCCGTAATCAACATGTTGATTCAACCAAAGATCGAGTGCTGTACGCGAATATCCGCCAACTAAACGTACTGCATCACGTGAATTAAGTCGTTCTTTGATTTGTCCTTGAAACTGTGGGTCGAGTACTTTGGCTGACAGAACAAAGGAAGCGCGTGCAAATACATCTTCGGGTAAAAGCTTGACGCCTTTCGGTAGCAACGAGTGCATTTCCACGAAATTTTTTACCGCAGAAAATAAGCCTTCACGCAAACCGGATTCATGTGTTCCGCCGGCCGGTGTAGGAATTAAGTTCACATACGATTCGCGCACGATGCCACCGTCTTCCGTCCAAGCCACTACCCAGCCCGCACCTTCACCCTCGGCAAAGCCTTCTGCGTCAGCGAGCGCATATTGTTCGGCTTCAAAGAGTGGGATTAAGGTGTCGCTGCTACCCCCTTGTGCCAAGGCTTCAGTTAAATAACCGCGCAAACCTTGTTCGTATAACCAAATTTGCTGATCGCCGGATTTTTCTTGGATGAAGGTGACTTTCACTCCAGGTAACAGCACTGCCTTTGAACGTAATAATCGCTGCAAGTCGGCGATAGGAATAACGGAGGAATCAAAATATTTTGAATCAGGCCAGACAGTAACCCGAGTGCCCGATTTTTTATCGTCTTTGCCGGCAGCACGTGATTTTAGTTTTGAGGTGACGTCGCCGCCAGAAAAGGCGATGGTATGTACGCCGTTTCCTTTATCGTCTTTACGCCAGACGGTAATCTCTAATTTAACTGACAGTGCGTTCGTGACTGACACTCCGACACCGTGCAAGCCGCCAGAGAAAGCGTAAGCACCTCCCGAGCCTTTGTCGAATTTGCCGCCAGCATGCAGACGGGTAAATACGATCTCGACTGTGGGGACTTTTTCTTCGGGGTGCATGCCCACCGGAATGCCGCGACCATCATCCTCAACACTGACGCTACCGTCTTTGTGTAAGGTGACGATGATATTTTTTCCGAAGCCGCCTAAGGCTTCATCGGAGGCATTGTCGATCACCTCTTGGATGATATGCAGCGGATTCTCCGTCCGGGTATACATACCGGGCCGCTGCTTGACGGGTTCTAGTCCTTTCAGG
>JBIIQR010000190.1:0-4156 GCA_044341985.1 Burkholderiaceae bacterium | reverse complement strand
GTTTCCACCGTTTCTGAATCTTTAGAAATTTTGTGTAGCGGATTTTTACGCGTGTGATACATGGTGGTCGCCATCGCCATCGGTGTCGGTAAAAAAGTCTGTACCTGATCTAAGCGAAAATCGTTTTGCTTTAACCAAACGGCGAGATTCAGCATGTCTTCATCGGTAGTGCCGGGATGCGCTGCAATGAAATACGGAATCAAGTACTGTTCTTTGCCCGCTTCTTTCGAGTACTTATCAAATAATTCTTTGAAGCGGTAATACGAACCCATGCCGGGCTTCATCATTTTTGACAGTGGCCCATCTTCCGAATGCTCAGGCGCGATTTTTAATAAGCCGCCCACATGGTGTGTTGCGAGTTCTTTTACATACTCCGGTGAGCGAACTGCCAAGTCGTAACGTAAACCGGATCCGATCAGAATTTTCTTAACGCCGGGAATATCGCGCGCACGACGGTACAGCTGTATGAGTTTGCTGTGATCCGTATTTAAATTCGAGCATATCGTGGGATACACACACGACAAGCGACGACACGATTCTTCTACCGTCTTATCTTTGCATGCCATGCGATACATGTTGGCGGTAGGACCACCGAGATCAGAGATCGTGCCGGTGAAGCCTTTAGTTTTGTCGCGTATCAGTTCTATCTCGCGCAAAATCGATGGCTCTGATCGGCTTTGAATAATGCGACCTTCATGTTCTGTGATGGAGCAAAAAGTACAACCACCAAAGCAGCCGCGCATGATATTGACTGAAAAGCGAATCATGTCCCATGCAGGGATTTTTTCTTTACCATACACAGGATGCGGAGTACGTGCATAGGGTAGATCAAATACATAGTCCATCTCTTCCATCGCTAGCGGCAGTGGAGGAGGGTTTAGCCATACATCACGATCGGCATGCGCTTGTACCATCGCACGCGCATTGCCCGGATTGGATTCCAAATGAAATACACGCGAGGCATGCGCGTAACTAATGGGATCGTCTTTGACAACTTCAAAGGCAGGTAATCGAACCACGCTGCGCGAACGGATTTCTTTTTGCTGCGCGAGGCGTTCTTCACGCGTCATGAGTTTGATGGGCAAGACCTTGGGCTCAAGCGGCTGACCATCAGTGCCACACGCCGTCGGATCCTTTTCCTTCATTTCATACGGATCCGGATGAGGCTCTACTTTGCCCGGTGTATCTACGCGAGTCGAATCGACTTCACTCCAGTCGTCTGCAGGTTTCCAGTTACGCGTGACCATAAATGCTGTGCCACGCAAATCGCGAATAGATTTTACTGATTCACCCGCCGCCAGACGATGCGACAGATCGAGTAGGGCGCGTTCGGCGTTACCAAACAAAAGGATATCGGCTTTGGAATCAGTCAGCACCGAGCGACGCACGGTATCTGACCAATAGTCATAGTGCGCAATACGGCGCAGGCTAGCTTCTATGCTGCCGATGACAATAGGCGTACCAGGAAAAGCTTCGCGCGCACGTTGGGCATACACCGTGACAGCGCGGTCAGGACGTTTATTAGGGTGACCACCTGCGGTATAGGCATCATCCGAACGGATTTTTCGATCAGCCGTGTAACGGTTGATCATGGAATCCATGTTGCCGGCGGTGATGCCAAAGTACAGATTCGGCTTGCCTAACTCACGAAATGGGTCGGCGGATTGCCAATCGGGCTGGCTGATGATCCCGACCCGAAAACCTTGAGATTCGAGTAATCGTCCAATCAGCGCCATACCAAAGCTGGGGTGATCAATGTAGGCGTCACCTGTCACGATGATGATGTCGCAACTGTCCCAACCCAGTTGATTCATTTCGGCGCGCGACATTGGCAGCATAGGCGCGGGCTTTAAGCCCGGCCGATACGGCGGATAGGTGCGTAAATGTTTAGGTGTGGGGGTCATGCCATGCGTGCAGGTGAAATTCAGGGCTAGAGTATGCCAGTGTTACCGATAGCGCGTTGGTTGTGGACTTTCATCAGGAATGCGGGGTTCCCTAAGTTGTTTAGGGGAATAGGTCGAGGGCGAAGTGCGGATTACTCAGTGCCTATTACGCATCAAGGCTATTTAAAGGGATTGTCTACGTTGTCCGTCGGTCGAAAGGTGATCTGTGTCGGCAGATCACTGGCGTGCTGTAGATGATCAACCGTTGCATCGATTATGGATTTTAATTTTAATGCTAGGGCCAGACCAGCCTGATCGCGGGTAATCGACAGTGAACCATATATCTCAACCTGATCGAACCGGTTTTCCACAGTGAGCTGACCAAGGGTGATGGATTCGGTTTCATTTTTAAATGGCTCCATGTCAGGCATGCTCATCTCCCATTATTTATTTGCGCGAGCGAATTCGTGGTTCCGGCAGATTAATACGCTTCGATTTTATATCGGCGGGTACGGTTGGAAAAAGAGTAATGCCAATCCGGTTTTCAAGCTCGGCTAATGAAACGACTTCGTACTCATTACCGGCCCTATTAGGTGATAGCCAAGCTGCACCTTCTTTCTTAATCGGGTCGTAGATCGCCTTAAAAATATGCGTAGGTATAAACACTCGTCCATTAATACGTGCAATGCGATCACCTTCAAAAGTCGGTCCGGTAATAACAAATAACTCACCGCGCTGATTCACCAGATGCCGGGTAGCTCCTTCGATGGCAGACCAGAGTATCTGATTGTGTTCCCTGTCTTGTGGAACGATATTCGCTAGCGAAAAACTTTGGTGTTGTGATTCTTCTGACGGCATATCAGCGGCGGGCGACATGTGACCTCGGTCATAGCCCGAGTGCGCGTAGTCAGATAACTCTGCGCGCTGATCCGACGGAACATTTTCATCCGCATGGAATGCATCTTTGCGTTTGATTTCGCGCGCTTGTACGAGGCTGATGCGAGTCAGATGCTCGGCCGACCACAAAGGCGTACGTGAAACGCCTGAGTGCATTACAGCAAAGGCTTCGTAGCACAGAGCCACCGTGTGAGTCTGCAAGCTAGCCCGAATAAAGACGGGCGCTTTGCCATCTACAAAATGTTTGAGACAAGTCTGATTTTGCGCAGTCGCTGGTGGCGGCATGAGCGCCGTCAAACAGAGCGACAGCACCAAGAGGAATTGGGTGATTTTTCTCATCTAACGACCATTCAAGTGACTTATTCATTTCGAATTGGCCGGTGAAAGGAAGTTCAATTCGGCTTTCGAACGATATTGACGAATTTTACTCTCAAGAAAGATTGAGCTTTCGGAGAGCGTGGGTGTCAAAGAAGGGAAGGCCAGACGCTGTCTGGCGCTGTTGAAGCAAATTCGATGAGGAGAAAAAAATGGACTATCAGAATCGGCGCGAAGAATATTCTTGGTTATTCCTGTTGGGAGGGCTGGCAGTGGGTGCCTTGGCTATGTTTGTGGTTGATCCCTCCCAGGGAAGTCGACGGAGATCGCAGTTGCAAGACAAGATGAGTAATGCGACTCACAAAACATCCAAATTAATGGATAGATTTGTCAGGGATGCTCATAACCGATTACTCGGCTTGCAGGCGCAAGCGCGACGCATCATGGCGCCTAAATCTCTAAAGCCGATTGATGACCATGTCTTAGAAGCGCGCGTTCGATCGCGCCTTGGTCGCGAAATTCCTCAGTTTGATGAGGTACATATCAGTGCTCGTCAGGGATCGATCAGCCTGTCTGGCAATATCAATGCGGAAGAAGAGTCGCGTTTACTCGAAATGGTAGAAGCGATACCCGGTGTCGAGGCGGTGCAGCACAAACTCGCGATACGCTCTCTCGATAATGCGGTTCGTCGTGCGGGTTGGTCTGTCGTTGATACGGTATCGGTTGTGTGCGCAGTCAGCGCAGGACTTGCCGTTTTATACCGACTAACGCGTGACCGCGCGGCGTTATCTGAGGCGAGAGACGCTGGCAGTCAATCACTCTCTGAAAATCAACAGGATTTACAGCCAACGGAAGCATCAAGTCGCGAGAGTAAAAAAACTAACGCTGAATCAACTGAAGAGCAGGCAGATAGGCTGCACTGAGAAAAAATTATTCAGCTTTTTCGTAGGCCGTACTGAGTTGGCACTGGGGGAGGGTCTTTGCTTTATCATTCACCGTAGATAAATAAAAATACACGGAGATGAGCATGGCAGAGCCGCATCCACTCTTGTGGACGCCCA
>JBIIQR010000189.1:0-4161 GCA_044341985.1 Burkholderiaceae bacterium | reverse complement strand
TTCCGCGATGTTCGCGCCACCCCCGAGGGCGCCTGATTGCCTCCCATGAAGACAGATTTCCCGATTGCTATGGATGCGCCGCCCGAAGACAGTGCTTCGGAGTTTGTGTTGCGCGCGCGCGCGGCTCAACGACCAACGGATCCTCTGATCACTTGCCTGTTGCCGGCCTTTAATGAAGAAGGCAATATTCTTCCCATGCTGGACACTCTGCATACCTTGATGAACGATCTCGGTTTCAGGCACGAATTAATCGTGGTCGATGATGGAAGTCGCGATGCAACCGTAGAGCGAGTAATGAGTGTAATGAATGATTTACCCGTCACGTTGGTTCAACTATCGCGAAACTTTGGTAAAGAAATAGCACTAACAGCCGGTATTGCCGAGGCCAAGGGTGATTTAGCCGTTTTGATTGATAGCGATTTTCAGCATCCACCCGAATTTATTCCAGCGTTTATAGAGCAGTGGCGTCGCGGCTACGACATGGTGTTTGCGGTTCGATCTGATCGGAATGACGAATCGTGGCTAAAGCGCGCATTTACGCATGTGTTTTACGGAATGCTGAATTTTGGTGAGCGCAACAAGATTCCTGAGAATACGCAAGATTTTCGTGTGCTAGATCGCGCACTACTCGATGCGTTGAATAGCATGCCGGAACGTAACCGATTCATGAAAGGTCTCTATAACTGGGTGGGCTTTACTCGTCTCGGTATTAAGGTACGTACTGATCCGCGTCGCCATGGTAGTAGTAGTTTCAATTTTATGAGCTTGCTGCGATTAGCAGCGACGGGTTTAACGGCTTTTTCAAATGTGCCACTGCGTTTGTGGACCGTGGTTGGCGGTGTAATTTCATTTGCATCGATCGCCTACGCGATTTACGTCGTCATTGAGACCTTATTGTTTGGGAATGACTCTAGTGGCTGGCCAACACTGGTGGTAGCGATCACCTTTCTAGGTGGCGTGCAATTACTATCGATTGGTATATTGGGTGAATACATAGGACGAATTTTTAACGAAGTTAAGCAGCGTCCGGCGTATTTTGTTAGTCGTGTCGTACGTAGCAATCAGCTACCAACCAAGCCCCACAAATAGCGATGAAGCGTGAGCTTTTTTGGTTTGGAGTGGTGGGTGTCACAGCCATGTTGGTCCACCTCGGCAGTGTCGCACTGATGTTGGTACCTTTGGGACTTGCACCCTTACTGGCCAATATTCTGGGATTTTTGCTGGCCTTCCAAGTCAGTCATTACGGGCATCGCCACTTTACTTTTCGGGATCAAGAAACCACGGCGGTTAGTTCGCGCGGACGTTTCTTTTTGGTGGCTTTGTTAAGCTTTGCCGTCAATGAAGTTTTGTACTGGGTGCTGCTACGATACACCGCGCTTGACTATCGTGTTGCGCTGGCCATGGTGTTAGTGGCTGTCGCGTTGCTGACGTTTGTGCTGGCGCGCCATTGGGCATTTGCTTCGGGAGAGGCTGCATGATAGCTAGGCCACGTAATCTGACGTTGTGCGCTGATGATTTTGGCCAATCGAAAAGTATCTCCGAGGGCATTCTCGATTTAATCGCCTGTCGTCGTTTGACCGCAACCTCAGTATTGACTGAGGGGCCTTACTGGTCCGAAGGAGCGCATCGTTTGCGTGACATGCAGGATCGCGCCGACGTCGGTGTTCATCTAAATCTTACGCATGCCTTTCCCAATACCAGCGGCAATCGTCCTTTAATTCACTGGCTGATTGCTACGCAAATAGGACGGGTAGCGAGCGATAAAATCAAAGAGCGCTTTCTGCGACAAATTGATCTCTTTGCGCAGCATTTTCGACGCTTGCCTGATTTTATTGATGGCCATCAGCATGTGCATGCTTTCCCAGTGATACGTCAGGCGATGATGGAGGCGATTGAATTGCGCTGGCCTGAAGGAAAGGCGCGGCCCTGGGTGCGCACTCCGGATCGTTTAACTGATCATAACGGTAGTCGACTGAAGACCTTCGTGTTGCGTCATGCTTGTCGTGGATTCTCAAATTTTGTTGAGCAGCGCGGTTTAAAATTTACAGAACATTTTGGTGGTTTGTATGCGCTCAATGCGAATGCAAATTTTGAAGGCCATATGCGTCGTTGGTTAGAGCAAACGCCGAACGGCACAGTGTTGATGTGTCATCCAGGACGTCCAGCGAATGATTACGCTGATCCGATTGCAGGTGCGCGATCAGTTGAATTTAGTTATCTCGTCAGCCCGCGCTTTCATGACGATTGTCAGCGCTATGGTATTAGGCTGGTGCGTTTCTCCGATCATTAACTTGACCTAGCCGCTTCGCGCGTTCTTTGCGAATTGCTTCGGCTACCTGCGCGCGCTCTATACCCAAAGTTTCCAACACAAAGCCAGATAGTTGCAAGCCGGCTTCCAGCGCTTCGGGCGTGACCCAGGTCGCGCCCGCAACGAGCAGTGACTTGGCATGTTGTTCGTCATGCGCGCGGGCCAGCAGTGGAATATCGGGGAATTCTTTATGAATCACGCAAGCAGCATTCAACGTGGCATTGGGATGATCCATCGTTAGAACGATGGCGCGCGCTGTGCTGGCATGCACCCGATGTAATAATTTTGGCCGACTCACATCACCTAAATACACGGGCTGACCCAAGCTATGTTTTTTCGTGGAGCGCATCATATCGATGTCGATCGCTACATACTGAATTTTTTGTGATGTCAGTACTTCAGCCACCAATTGGCCCATACGGCCAAAGCCAACGATGATGACGTGACCTTCGAGAGGAGCCGTCTCGGCTAATTCCAATCGGGTTTCCATCGGATGGTGATGATGATCACACCAGCGACCAATCACATGGCCTATGCGCGCTACTACGGGTGCGGCAAACATAGACAGGCTGACGATTAGCAACACCTGTTGCGCAAGTTCGGCAGAGAACAACCCCTTGGCAGTGGCATCAGCGGCCACCACGAAAGCAAATTCTCCGCCTTGGCTCATCATGAGGCTGCTTTCTATGGCATGTCCCCAGCTATGGCCTCCTAGCCTCAGAATGGGTATGAGCACCAGGGATTTGATAACGAACAGTCCAAGTACTGATAGCGGAATCATCCAGGGGGATACGATCATTAATCGCATATCGGTTTGCATACCGACGGCCATGAAAAACAAACCGAGTAACAAACTTTTGAAGGGTTCTATGGTGACTTCAATTTCATGTCGAAACTCCGTTTCAGCGAGTAAAAGTCCGGCCAAAAATGCGCCCAATGCCATCGACAATCCTGCCCACTCAGTCAGGCCCGCCACACCTAAAGTCGATAACAGCACTAGCGCAACAAATGTCGAGGGTTGATGTTCGCGCACGAGTGTTTTAAAACACGGGCGAAACAGTCGTCGGCCCACAATGTAAATCAGCAAAATCGCCGCCACAGATTTGAATAGCACCAGTGTCATCAAGCCTTGCCAATTCGGGGTGGCGCCATCAGCAAGCAACCCCGTCATGATGAGTATGGGAACAACGGCGAGGTCTTGAAACATCAAGATAGAAAAGCTGGCTAAGCCATGAGGCTGACTTAGCAGATGATGATCAGTCATCCATTGAATGACGACCGCGGTAGAGGAGAGTGAAAACAACAAGCCCAGAAGTATCGCGACTTCAGGGGGGTGATCAAGCAGTACAGCCACCGCACCTAGCAAGGATGCAGATAACAAAACCTGTGCTGTGCCCGCACCAAAAACCCAATGGCGTAGTCCCCACAGTCGTTCTGCAGATAATTCAAGTCCTATGCTGAACATGAGAAATAGCACGCCTAAGTGGCCTAACTCTTCGACGCCTTCGACGCGGACGAAGGTGAAGTTTTGTAGCCATGGTATGTGACCCACCCACAACCACAAACCAAACGGTCCTAGCAGAACACCGGTGGCAAGGAAGCCCAGCATTTTATTGACACGATAGCGCTGCAAAAGGGGAATGAGCACGCCCGCCAGCGCCAGAAAAATTAAAATTTCGCGTAGATATGGGAGAGCTTGATGGGTGGCGGGCATTTCACACTTTCAACAGCATCCTTTTGCTGTCGATTCATTGTAGTGCGTATCCGCGAGAGATTGCACCACTCACACGTATAATCTTTTTATTTAACGCTTAGAAATAAATCTTCTGGGCACAATGGTGTTATTGATTTTG
>JBIIQR010000188.1:0-4164 GCA_044341985.1 Burkholderiaceae bacterium | reverse complement strand
TCAAGAAAAACAAAGTCAGATTTTTCCATGGCAGGGGCTCGTTTGTCAGCGCCGACGCGCAAGGTTATCAAATCGCGGTTAGCGGAGCATCGGCAGAGACGCTGACTGCAAAGCACGTCGTTATCGCCACCGGTTCGATTCCACGTGAATTACCTGGCGCACCGTTTGATGAGAAGCAGATTCTGTCGAACACAGGCGCATTGGCCATCGATGCAGTACCTAAACGATTAGGTGTCATTGGTGCGGGTGTGATTGGTTTGGAAATGGGTAGTGTGTGGCGTCGTTTAGGTTCAGAGGTCACCATACTTGAAGCCATGCCTGTCTTTTTAGGCGCTGTCGACGAGACCGTTGCCAAAGAAGCGCACAAGCTCTTCCTAAAGCAAGGTCTCGCGATAGAGATGGGTGTAAAAATTGGCACCATCAACAATGGTAAAGAAGTCAGTGTTGAGTATGTCGATACGCAGGGCAAAGAACACAAAGCGCTATTCGATAAACTCATCATTTCTATCGGACGTATCCCTAACACTATTGGTTTATCGCCTGAGGCGGTGGGATTAAAGCTTGATGAGCGAGGTTTCATCGCGGTCGATGATCAATGTCGAACTAGTTTGCCAAATGTATGGGCCGTGGGTGATGTGGTGCGTGGCCCGATGTTGGCGCATAAAGCCGAAGAAGAGGGTGTGGCAGTCGCTGAGCGCATCGCTGGGCAACATGGTCATGTGAATTTCGGCACCATTCCGTGGGTGATTTACACCTCCCCTGAGATTGCGTGGGTGGGAAGAACTGAACAACAACTCAAAGCAGACGGCGTTGCTTATAAGTCAGGCAGCTTCCCGTTCTTAGCGAATGGTCGTGCACGCGCCTTGGGTGATACTTCTGGCATGGTGAAGTTTTTAGCTGATGCTAAGACGGATGAAATTTTAGGTGTGCATATTGTTGGGCCGATGGCGTCTGAGTTAATTTCTGAAGCCGTGGTAGCGATGGAGTTTCGTGCGTCTGCAGAAGATATTGCACGTATCTGCCATGCGCATCCGACCTTATCGGAGGCCACCAAAGAAGCAGCGCTGGCCGTCGATAAGCGCGCACTTAATTTCTGATCCTGTCAGTACGATGTGCTCGTACTGGCATACCTTGACCTATTTTCACAGACCGTCGCATAGCGTGATTAACATGACGCCTTTGTGATTGCGAAACTTTCCTATGAATGTTCGCGAATTCTACGAAAAAATTCTGGCTGACCGAGGTTATCAGTCTGACCCCGCTCAGTTGATGGCGGTGGATAGGTTGCAACGAGCTTACGACGAGTGGGCAGACTATCTATCGCGTCGCTCTAGCCGGCTCCGGCGTATGCTTTTACATCCTGACTTACCTCGAGGTATGTACCTGTGGGGCGGTGTGGGTCGCGGTAAATCATTTTTAATGGATAGCTTTTACGCAGTGATTCCACTAAAGCGTAAGACACGCGTTCATTTCCATGAGTTCATGCGTGATGTGCATCGTGCGCTGGATGAAGAAAAAAATGTAGAAAATCCATTAGATATCGTCGCTGCAAAAATTGCGCGTCGTTTCCGTCTTATTTGTTTCGATGAATTTCATGTGTCCGATATCGCTGATGCGATGATTTTGTATAACCTGATGCAAGCCTTATTTGATCGCGGCGTGTGTTTTGTTATCACCTCAAACTATCAACCAGACGGGTTGTATCCGGATGGCTTGCATAGAGATCGCATGCTGCCGGCCATTGAGCTTTTAAAATCAAAATTAGATGTATTGAATGTCGATGGGGGTGTTGATTACCGCAGACGGGTGATGCAGCAGGTAGAGGCCTATAAAACGCCTTTGGGTCCGGCGGCAGCTAGTGCCCTGTTGCACGCATTTGTGTCGATTGCTGAGGCCGGAGAGGAAGACCCCAGAATCACGATAGAATCACGGGAAATTCGCTGTGAGCGTCGTGCGGGTGGCGTGGTATGGTTTGATTTTGCGACTTTATGCGGCGGCCCACGCTCACAAAATGATTATCTGGATATTGCAACGCGATTTCATACGGTTATTTTGTCAGATGTACCACGTATGACTTCGGAGATGGCTTCTGAGGCTAGGCGTTTTACCTGGTTAATTGATGTGTTGTATGACCACCGTATAAAGTTAATCATGTCTGCGGCGGTGTCGGCTGATTTGCTTTATACCGAAGGTTTAATGTCTAACGAATTCCATCGCACTGTGTCGAGAATTATGGAAATGCAATCAAAAGAGTACAAAGAAAGTATGCGATTGAGCTCTGCAACGGCGAGTATGGTCTGAGGAATCGAATGAAACTTACCCATTGGGCTAGCAAGACCTCAATAACGTTTTTTTTCCTGTTGCAGTGTGCAGTCAGCGCTGTGAGTGCAGAAATTATCGAGCAGGCATTACTGGATCACTATCCTGCGGGATCCATCAATGCGGTTGCTGTCGCGCGGACGGCCTTGACCGATGTTGATGTGGTCCGTAAAGCGGTTGAGCAACGCTTTGCTCAAGGCCGAGCTGAGTGCATGAATAAATTTTTTATGACGCGTTGCGTGGATGAATCTAAAGAGATTCGTCGTGCTGCGTTACATAGCATTCGTAAGGTCGAAGTAGAGGCCAATGCGTTTCTGCGCAAGGATAGAGCCGCAGAGCGCGAGCGCACGATTGCCGAACGCCAGAGTCGTGCAGCGCGTTCGTCTGGCACGCCATCAATACCTATCTCCGGTGCGGCACGGGATAGCGGTAATTCGGCAACGGACTCAGCGGTTAATCCGTCGGCTCAACCTGAGAAACCTTGATGGATTCGGATGATGTCAAGGTTCGAGTGGTTGAGCTGGAAATCGAGCATCGCGATCTCGATACGGCAATTGAGTTGCTGAATGAATCGTTGACGGTTGATGCGCTTCAGCTTCAGAGATTAAAAAAACGTAAGTTGCAACTTAAAGACCAGATCATTCAACTTAAGATGCAACTTATCCCCGATATTCCTGCTTGAGTATGAATCGATTTATATCGCTGCAATGAGTTACACAGTCCGGTTATTTTTTCAGCTCCTGTTTTTTGCGCATCACTTAATGATCCGGATTTCGTTTGACTGATCTCACCCCACATTCCACTTCCGAAGTGACAGCCGGCGTTCATGATGCCGAGATTAATGATCTGTTTTCTGCTTCGGGTACGCTTGCCAAAGGAATCGAAGGGTTTCGGCCGCGACAGTCGCAAACCGATATGGCACGAGCGGTTGCCGATGCCATCCAAGGTCGAAGCACGTTGTTAGCTGAGGCAGGCACCGGAACGGGTAAAACCTTTGCCTATCTTGTGCCAGCGCTGCTGTGGGGTGGAAAGGTCATCATCTCTACCGGTACTAAAAATCTTCAAGATCAACTTTTTCTGCGTGATATTCCGATAGTTCGTCAGGCCATGAATGCGCCGGTGACCGTGGCCTTACTCAAAGGTCGTGCCAATTATCTTTGTCACTTTCATCTCGAGCGTACACAGCAAAATGGACGACTGACATCGCGCGATGATGTAGGCTATCTGCGCGACATATCGCGGTTTATTAAAACGACATCTAGCGGCGATAAAGCTGAGTTATCACGGGTTCCGGAAAACGCATTGATTTGGAATTTAGTCACATCCACTCGCGATAATTGTCTGGGTGCCGAATGTACTTACTACCAAGATTGTTTCGTGATGAAGGCACGCAAAGAAGCTCAGCAAGCTGATGTGGTTGTGGTTAATCACCATTTATTTTTTGCTGATGTGGCTTTAAAAGATACGGGCGTTGCTGAATTACTGCCGACGGCAAATACAGTGATTTTTGATGAAGCTCATCAGTTACCCGATACGGCGACTTTATTTTTTGGCGATACGGTGTCCACCTCTCAAGTAATGGAGCTGTGTCGCGATGTATTGGCAGAAGGCTTAACTCATGCACGCGATGGAGCAGATTGGGGTGCGGTAGTAAGCACTGTTGAAAAAGCCGCGCGAGATTTACGATTAACTTTTCCATCTGAGGGTTCGCGACTTGCGCTAGAACAGATTGCGCAAAGTAGTCCGTTTTTTCCAGCACTCGAGCATCTGAAGTCTATGCTGAAGCAGTTGGCAGAGGTGTTGTCTTCACAGTCGGAACGAGCGGAGACGATAGAACAATGTCGT
>JBIIQR010000187.1:0-4168 GCA_044341985.1 Burkholderiaceae bacterium | reverse complement strand
GCACCTGTTAAGTCACTGAGTTGGTCGCAGATGCGTATGCGCGGCATGGTCGAGACGATGTCGTTGACGCGCGCTCAAATTGAAAAAGCATTTGCGGGTACCAAAGCGGCGGGTGCAGATAAACAAGCGCAGAGTAATCCTGATGAAGTTGCCATTGAGTTTCATGTTGCCTTGATTAGCGTGCCATCAATTGGCCGTAACTTGCTGGATGATGAAGGCTGGCGTTTGGTGGGTGCAAATCGGCGTGATGGTCAAGCCTTGATGATTAGTGAGAGCGGCCCACTTTCAAAAATGCTCTACGAAAGTATACGGATAGCCGATGAAATTCCCTTTGTGTTGCAGCAGGGCGGCAAGCCAATTAAATTGCGTTCTATGGCGTATGACAAGGGCCTGAAGGTGCCAGGTTATCCGACAGCTACGCGAGCCCATTTTTTAATTGTCGATACTGCGACACCACTCAATCCATCGGAGCCATTTGATCTGTCGTTCAAAATCGGTCGGCGCTTTGGGTCGTTTCCGAATCAGTTTACCTACGTAGAGTTTCCTTTGCCGTATGCATTTTATGGCTGGCGCTCGAGTGTCTCGGCAATGTTAGATGCGGAGTGGGTGGATATTTGGTCTAAGCGTTGGATCGATATTGCTGTGCTGGTTTCTGGCTTGGTGATTCTTAGCGTAGCCTTGATTCGTCAAAGAGCCACATCAGCGAGTGCTTCGCGTTTAAGTATGTTCCGCATTGCGTATTTATTGTTTACCTTAATTGTGATTGGTTGGATGTTTCAAGGGCAGCTGAGCATAGTCAATATCACGGCTTCATTAGACGCCATCGCTACTGGCAATGACTTAAGTTTTTTATTGACGGATCCGATGACGGTGATTCTCTGGATCTTTGTCGCCATCACTTTAGTAGTGTGGGGACGTAGCACTTTCTGTGGGTGGCTTTGTCCTTTTGGTGCATTTCAGGAGCTGGTAAGTTTCCTCGTTCAGAAGTTAGGAATCAAGCCGCGTCGTTTACGCACTTCTCTCGATGCAAAACTTAAATGGATTAAATATGTGATCCTGGCTGCTGTACTGGGATCGATTTGGGTGCTGCCCAATGCGACTGAATTAGCTGTAGAAGTTGAGCCATTTAAGACAGCCATCAGTTTATATTTTGTACGTGATTGGCCTTATGTAGTTTGGGCGGTGAGTTTGTTGGTGCTGAGTGTCTTTGTCTATCGAGGCTATTGTCGTTACATTTGCCCATTAGGTGCGGCATTGGCGGCATTAAATCCATTACGGCGCTGGGGATGGATTGCGCGTCGCGACGAATGTGGTACGCCCTGCCAAACTTGTCGTCATCGTTGTGAGTATCAAGCGATTACGCCGGTAGGTAAAGTTGATTACAGCGAGTGTTTTCAGTGCTTAGATTGCGTATCTATTTATCAGGATGATGCTAATTGTTTGCCACTGATACAGGAACGTAAAAGAGAAGCGACGATGATTCCTATTTTTTCCATCGCACGGTAAGTGTGATTGCTACCACCAGTCAGAGGGAGTTATGAAAAAAATTCTTTTATCTCTTATGGGCTGTGTGTCTTTCAGTTTGTCGCCGTCAGTGCAGGCCGAATGGAAGGTGATCGACGTTACTGAAGATGCAGCTTATTTTGTGGATGATTTTTTTGAGCCAGGTCGTACGGTTGCGATTTGGCAGTTGGTCGATTACAAGGTACCGAACAAGTTTGGAAATTTGTCCGCCAAGATCTTGTGGGAAGTCGATTGCGTTCATAGTCAAATGCGTTCCAAGATGTTTTCGTCGCATCCATTCCGTATGGGGATAGGTGAAGCGCTAACTATGGATAAGTCGACGGGGGAGTGGGAGACACCGGCTGAGGATACGCAGCAAGAAGCGATTTTTATTTTGGCCTGTGGTTTTGAGCCGCAGTTGGGTCCGAAAACGTAGGCGTGGACTTAACGAAGATTATTAGCTATTTAGCAAATCCAGAAAATTTTGTTTCACCCGATTGCGAATCTATTCACGCAGTGAGTCGCGCTTCACCTATAAAATGCATTATTCGGCAAAGTAAATGACCGTATAAAAGAATAAGAGACAAGGGAGTTGTTGTGAAAATCAGTCTTTCCCGCATGCTGGCATCGGGATCTCAGAAAAAAATTGAACCCATTCTATTTGAATGGTTCACGCTGATTGGTATGTTCATCTTTGCTGGATGGCTACTGGGTATCCGTGGCGTGTGGAGTCTGTTACTTCACTCTGACCCTACTGGCATCACGATGATCATCATCATCATGTTTTCTATTGCGACGATTTGGTGCGGTACGCGTAGCCGCGAATTACATCGTCAACGTCAAAGTCTTGAATATCAAAAGACCAATCCGGGCAGTCCACCACCGCACGATAGTTGGGCTTATGAGTATTGGGAAGCGCTACGTGCTAATCCCAGAGATTCAGGTGCGCCTATGGATGTTCTTTCTGAGCGTACGCATGGTATTCACTCCACAGCATGGTGGGTCAATAGCTTGCAATTAAAATTAGGTTTGCTAGGTAAGGTAATTGGCTTTTCTATTTTGGCGATGCAAATTGGCCATATGCAGAATTTTGATCAGTCGCAAGCGCAAGACATGCTGCGCGAACTGACCTCAGGTTTGGGTATTGCATTACTGACCACCATGGTGGGTTTGGTCGCCAATATTTTCTTGGGCTTGCAGTTAACACGACTGGATCGATTTGCAGACGAATTCATCGTACAAGCACAGATGCACGGCTTAAAAATTAAAGCAAAAGACTAGAGACTTCCGGATGCGTAATCGAAAAAAATCGCGGGAGCCCGAAGTCGATCCCATGTATGACATGTTGTTCAACATGCTCATCGCCTTCGTCTTTTGTTTCATCATTGCTTTCTTGTCGATTAATCCTAAGGCGACTAAGTCGGGCGACATACCTGCCAAAGCCGAATTCATTATTACGCTTTCTTGGCCGGACAATGATCCAAATGATTTGGATTTATGGACGCAAGGCCCCTCGGGTGAAGTGGTGTGGTTTAGAAATCGTGAAGCGGGCTTGATGCACTTAGATCGTGATGATCGCGGCACGTCAAACAACACGCTGGTTATCAATGGCAAAAAAGTAGTGAATCCATTGCGTCAAGAAGTCACCACCATACGCAGCATTATTCCGGGTGAGTACGTGGCGAACGTTCATTATTACGAAACCAAAGATCTCGATCCGAGCGAACCCAAAGCAGGAGGCCCGGTGGAGGCCACGCTGACGGTTATTAAAGTTAATCCGAAAGCAGAAATAATTTTTTACGGGCAGGCCGTGCTTGAAGGCCGCGGCAAAGAAACCACCTTATTACGTTTTACTGTTGCGCCCGACGGCACAGTAAACAATATCAATACTATTCCTAAATCTTTAGCGAAATCGATCACATGACACTGACTCTCATCATCGCGTTTGCGATATTCGTGTTCTTATTTACGTTGGCCATTGTTTTTTCAGGCTGGCCGAGCTGGTTAAAAGCGGTGCTGACGCTCGGTGTGTGCGCATTCTATTTTTATGGCTATACCGCCGTGTTTAGTTTGTTAGGCAACCCTAGTCCTGATGCCCTGCCCAGTAGATTTTTACTGATAGCGGCAGTGGTTGACGAGCCACGCCCTAAATTTTCTGGGGCGATCTATCTGTGGGTGACGCCGATAGAAGAGGGTAAAGATCAGTTACAGCCACGAGCCTACAAGTTGCCTTACATGAGAGCGATGCACGAAAAAATTAATGACGGCATGAAAAAAGGCCGACAAGGCATTAGTCAGATGGGTACAGCTGAAATCAAAGCCGGCACCGGTAAAGGATCGAGCACGATTAATCCTGGCGCCGACGAACAAGAGATTAAGATTCTTGATCTGCCCATACCTCAAGCGCCGGAAAAATAATATGCGACGACTATTACTGGCCGCGCTGGCCTTGCTGGTGTTGAGCGCATGTGAAAAACCAGCGCGTGAAAACACTTTTTTTCCTTTAGCCGATGGATTGCGCTGGGTTTATAAGGTGGAAACCCGTTTCGATGATCCCGAAGGTTTTGTCGATGTATCGACGCTCACCATCACCAATCGTGGTCGCCACGATATTAATGGCACCGAAGCATGGCGCCGGCGCAGTGACTCAGGCAATGAATACTGG
>JBIIQR010000186.1:0-4177 GCA_044341985.1 Burkholderiaceae bacterium | reverse complement strand
AAAAAGATAATTATCAAATATAAAATAAATCATCTGCCTTTAAACCCCTTTGGCAGCACCCTTACCGGTGATAACACCGGAGAAGGTATGGCCGGATTCTGGATTGCGCAACTTAATTTGTTCATTTAGCCGCCCATCCTGTAGAGCCTCAACCTTGACAGTAATCATAAATTCCGTGGGTCGGCCAATCATAAACATTACCGAATCGCCTTTTTTTACCAGCAGCGCAGGGCGCAGATCACCCGTACGTATGGCTTCGCCGGCGCGGATGGGGCGCATTAGCTCCGATCCCTCTAAACCTGAAAGATCGAACAAGTGAGTGCGATTTATCTTTTCGGCATCTAATCGTTCTAGCTTAAGTAATTCGGGTTTTAATACTTGGCCGGTGCTGAGATTGCTGGAAGCGACCACCACTTGTCGGCTTTCCGCGAGGTCGGTGGTCTGAATAATCTGTCCAGCCGCAACATTTTTGCCTAAACGTGTGCCCGGCATGATTTCAGTCGGAATCCAGATCGGAGAAGTACCCCCCGTACCCGCCGCAAGATCAATGCGCTCGATGGCCGATTCCGTCATCAAGTCACCTGCTTTTAAGGCGAATTTTGCACGGACGGCTTTTTGTCCTTTTTCAAGATCCTGAGCCATGACCGGCTGACCCTTGGCCAATGGCCGTTTTAATTGGCGTCCGACTAAGGCTGATTTATCGTTGAAACTTCCTCCAGCGGGTAAGGCTACCGTCTTGATATCCAAATCGGTATCTTTTAATGCCTGGCCGGGAGCGATATCCCGATTGGCAACCACCATCTCTTGCTGTTGTTGCTGGCTGAGGCCGACTTTCACGAAGACTTGCCATGCCGGTTTGCTACAGCGGACGCGCACACTCTCTTTATTAACAAATGGGTAATCAAAGCTAAAGTTGCTGCCGCAGGGTTGAATCTGAACGCGAGGGTCGAGTGGCGCCATTTTTACTTGATCCGCAGTGACTCCCGCTTGACCCGCGACCCAATTGGTTAGCGCAGATTCCAATATCTCTTGCGGAGTCGCCGCCACAACTGCCTGCGAGCCCGCCAACAGCAGGGACGCTAGTAGTCTCAACACAACTCTATATGTGCGTAGTTGAATAGTCATCGCGATTGGGTTGTCAATTTGTTCATGGTACGGGCTTTGCTAAATCCTTTTCAATACAGTGTCAGGCTGTTGAACTTCCGACAGTCCCGACAAAGAGAGCAAGAATGATTCCAGACCCGAATAGATGAGAGATCATGGAAATACGATCGAGAGTTAATGATCAAATAGGCGATATTGCCAAAGAGAAAACGCGTAACCGTGAGGCCGCGCCATCGACGTCTTTCCGTCAGGTGGTGGAGGAGGCTAACCGAGAGGCGACCTCAACCGTGAGGGTCCAGCGTGGCGATACCTTAGTCAGTCTGACGCGCAATTTCTTAGGTGAGTCGGCCGCTCAATTAAACAAAGGGCAGATTTACGATCTGGCTAAAACACTCGCCAAAGAAAATGGCATTGCTAATCCAGATCGCATCATGCCCGGCCAGCAGATCACTATGACGCCCATGTCGACGTTGGCAGCATTGAAGCTAAGGCAGGGAATGGTCGAAGGGGTTCAGCTCAACTCGGAATCCCCGCAGGTGAGTGCACCGGTATTGGATAAAACCTTGGCGCGTGCGGTACTTAAAGGATATATGCAGGCAGAGGATCAGCGCGCGGTGCGCGATAAGATTTTGCAGCTCGCTACGACGCATGGATTTTCGCCCGATGATTTTGCGCGTACCACCCTGATGGAGTCGGATGGTATGAATCCACGCGCATCGAATGGCAGCTGTCACGGCATCATCCAATTTTGTTCAGGCGGTAATCGGGGCGCCGCGAGTGCCGGTTATGCCGACAATCCCAAAGAGATACTTTCGTTATCTGTAAAGGATCAGCTGGATTTAGTTGATCGTTATTTTACGGATACCAAACTCAAAGACTTCGGACCAGCCTCGCTGGACAATCTGTATTTGACCGTGTTGACACCGAACGCACGTCATGAGCCACGAACCAACGTGCCCTTAAATATTGTGGGTCGCCAGGCAGCCGCGTTATATGAGGGGCGTGATCAGACGGGCATCATTACCCGCAATTCGCTGATCGCCGGTCTCAAGCAGAATGCACGTGAACGTCTGGGTGAATTCTCGGTCGCGAAAGTAGAGCGCAAAATGATGTGATGTAAAAAAATTCAGAGTTAAACGAAATACGATTTTTTCGTTTGCAGTTAGTTCCAAATGTTCACAACGGTTTTTAAACGATGCCTCACGCATGGCGGCAAGCTCTTGCCGCCTTCTTCATGAAGTCGGGTAGTGACTTCATCCGGCGGCAAAAATTTGCCGCTTACTCCCCCTGAAATGGTCGTATTTCCGCCAAAAATCGAACTGGCACGGCGCTTGCAATGGTCGGATCGACAGCTGGAAACTTGAACGTTATGTCGGCATTCCGGCGAACAAACAACCAGCAGCATGTGAGGAGTACAAAATGGATTTACTCAATTCGGCATTAGGGGTACACGACAAGGCGCTGCGCGTGAAAAATCAGCGCATGGAGCTGCTCGCCCGAAACATCGCCAACGAAGATACGCCGCATTTCAAAGCGCGTGAACTCGATTTCAAAACTGTTATGGCGAAATTCGAACCTGCTGAACCCATGGCGGCTACCAATCAAACGCATTTTGATTATGGCGATGACAAGTTGGATGACGATGGTCTGCGCTACCGCGTGCCATTTAATGCATCGGCCGACGGCAACACTGTAGAGATCACAGTGGAACAAGCTAAGTACGGTAAAGCTGCTGCTGATTATCAAGCGACGCTGAGTTTTCTTGAAAATCGTGTCAGCAGTATTCGCAAAGCATTGAGAGGGGATTAATACATCATGCCCATGTCCATAGATAACATTTTCGGTATTGGTGGTACTGCGCTGAATGCGCAGATGATCCGTATGAATACCACCGCATCCAATTTGGCGAATGCAGGTACGACCTCAGCCACAGAGAAAGAAGCGTATCGCGGTAAGCGCACCATCTTTAAATCGCTGATGGATGATCAGATGGCCAATGCGGGCTCACCCTATGTGGGTGGCGTGAAAGTCGACAAAATTGTTGACGATACCAAACCGGTAGCGCGTGTTTATGACCCAGGTAATCCACTTGCCGATGGTGATGGTTTTGTATTTCAGTCCAACGTGAATGAAGTGACTGAGATGGTCGACATGATGGCTGCCTCCCGTTCGTATCAAAACAACGTAGAAGTCGTAAACACGGCACGCGAGCTGATGATGCGCTCGCTTGAAATTATTAAAGCTTAAGGACTATTGACATGGCAACCAACGTTACTGGCGCAGCTAAAAATACCTCGACCTATACGCTGCCGTCGAATATCAAGACCACAGATCAAGCGAAAGCTGAAGCGGAAAAAGCAGCGATTAGCGGTGATGGTGGAGGTATGGGCCAGGGCGCATTTTTAACGCTGTTTACCACTCAGCTTAAAAATCAGAATCCATTGGATCCAATGAATAACGAAGCCTTTGTTGCTCAGTTAGCGCAGTTTTCGCAATTGGAAGCGACTACTAAGATGTCTGACAACCTTCAAAACATGGTGGCTTCCATGTCGAATGAGCGCATGAGCACAGCCAGCGGTTTGATTGGCAAAAAAGTCGCGATCTCGGATGGCAAAGCCATCCTCACTAACGCGCAACCTGTCGATGGCACCGTTACGTTAGATAAAAATGTGGATTCTATTTCACTGAAAGTTTTTGCATCAGATGGTTCCGTCGTTCGCACTGGTGACATCGGTCCGCAGAAAAAAGGCGAATTCAATTTTAGTTGGGACGGAAAAGATAGTAATGGCGTCGCAGTCGCTGATGGTGTGTATCGCATTGAAGCGACGATTAGTTCAATGGGTGTGTCGAGTAAAGCCGCTGTATCGACCATGGCACCAGTCCGATCAGTCACCACTGATGCAACCACCGGTGACATGCAAGTTGAATTTGATGATGGAACCAAGCAAAGCCTGTCGCAAGTTAAGCGCGTTGGCATTTAAACAAACAATAGCTCACACGTAATTCAGGAGAAATACACATGTCTTTTTATACCGCTCTGACAGGTCTGCAAGCTGCTACTGCGCAGTTAGGC
>JBIIQR010000185.1:0-4193 GCA_044341985.1 Burkholderiaceae bacterium | reverse complement strand
AACATCATAACTTTGGCTTGAATCGGATCGGGTGGCGTTGGGTTGAGTTTGGTTTGCACAAACATCGATACCGCCATGATCACAGGCAAGATATACCAAGGATCGGGTGCGGCCAAATCTTGAATCCAACCTAACCATGGTGCATGGCGCATTTCTACGCTTGCCAACAAAACCCAGTACAGCGCAATGAATACGGGGATTTGAACGACGACAGGAAGACAGCCGCCCAGAGGATTAATTTTTTCGGTTTTGTAGAGCTCCATCATGGCCGCATTCATTTGCTGTGGGTCGCCTTTGTGGCGCTCACGAATGGCGGTCATTTTGGGGGTGACCAGCTTCATTTTTGCCATGCTGCGATAGCTAGCAGCAGACAGAGGGAAAAATGCCAGCTTGATTAAAATCGTAAGAACGATGATGGTCCAACCCCAGTTGCCGAGCAGCTTTTGAATTTGCTCCATCAACCAGAAAATGGGTTTGGCAATCAACGTTAACCAACCATAGTCTTTGACCAAATCAAAATCGGGAGCAAATTTTTCAAGGTTGGCCGATTCTTGCGGGCCGGTGTAGAGCTTGCCGGTTGATGTTGCTTTCGCTCCGGGCGCTATGCTGTCCATCTTCATGATGGTGCCAACGGCGTACAGCTTGTCATCAATTTTGCGTGTGAAAAGTTCGACGTTGCCTTTATCCGTAGGAAGGAATGCCGAGACGAAATAATGCTGAACCATTGCAATCCAGCCTTTGTCGGTTTGTGCCGCAGGTGGTTGTTTGCCTTTATCGATATCTTCGAAGGTGACTTTGCGAAACTTCTCTGCATCGGTATAGATTGCTGGCCCGGTGAACGTGCTGTAAAAGCTGGAGTCACCGTCGAGCTTGCTAGCGTCTCGTACTAGTTGCACATAGACCGATGGCGTAATCGCAGCCGCACTTCCATTTGTTACTTCGTGCGACAGCTCGATTTCATATTCGCCCCGTTTGAACGTATACGTTTTGGTGAGCTTTACACCGTCTTGTTCAGCATCAAGAATCAGTTTCACGCTATTCGCGTTTTCTAGCGTGCGTATACCTGGGCGCGCACTAAATAATGAGCGGTGATTTGGAGCGCTTGTACCAATCAGCCCACTTTGACCGACGTAGGTACGACCAGAATCCGACTCCATTAAGACGACATTCTTGTTTTGGTTCGCGCTGTCTTTGTGTTGTAGTAGTTCGATTCGAGTGAGTTCGCCACCCGCGGTGTTGATTTCTGCTTTCAACAGATCGGTCGTAATAGTGATTTTTTCGCCGGCTTGGGCGCTCACAGCGCCAGCGGGCACATCGGCACCGCTGGCCGCTGGAGTACTAACACTGGCTTGTGGCACTGAGGAATCGGTTTTGGTATTGGTCGTTGCGGTGCCGCTGGTGGAAGCGACTTCAGGCGCAAACATCGATGCGCCACCGTTGTAGATAGTCCAGTTCTCCCACAGCATTAGCAGCGAGAGCGAGAAAATCACCAACAGAACAGTACGTTTGATATCCATAAGAGTCGCGAAAAGTAATAATGGTTCAGAGGTGTGAGCGCGTTACGTGGTCAGCCACATTGGCGACCTCATCAGAGAGCTTACGTTTTGGTACAAGATCGACGCCACCAGCATGCCATGGATGACATTTGCATAAACGTTGACAGGCTAGCGCGCTACCGCGCAACGCACCATGTTCAACGATGGCTTGCTGTGCATATTCGGAACAGCTTGGAAAAAAGCGGCAATGCTGACCGAGTAGCGGGCTGATGCCTAATTTGTAGAGTCGCAGCAGGATCAGCAGCAAGGATTTCATTAGATGCGTTGGCGAGGTTGACTATCGACGTAGCTAAGTAAAATCCTAAGCTCAGCCGTAAGTGCAATTTTGCACGATTTTGAAGAAGCGCTTTGCTTGCGACTCATCAGCGGATTGGTAAGACGAATGATGCAGTCCATGGATGACGATTCGGAGCGGCGGAAAAGTTCTCTTGCAATACGCTTGATCATGTTTCGAGTCACCGCTCGTTGAGCCAGTCTTTTCGCTACGACAATGCCCAATCTCGCATGGCCAAGAGCATTCGACTGCTGGTAAAGCGCAAAGTGTTCCGTGCGCTTTACGGGGCGTAAACGAAAAACGGATGAAAACTCATCCGTTTTTAGAATACGTCGGTGTCTGCCGAAATCGTCCGGACGATCGCCGGATGAAGTCTCGGGCAAGGTCGCGCTACCAGCCTTAAACGGCCAGACGCTTGCGACCTTTGGCGCGACGCGCATTAAGTATAGCGCGGCCTGAGCGGGTGGCCATGCGTGCGCGGAAGCCATGTGTGCGCTTGCGACGGACGACTGAGGGTTGAAAGGTACGTTTCATGTTGGGTCTCGCTGATCGGTATAGACTGAGCAAAAACCGGCGTAAATGCCCGGCCAAAAACTTGCGTTGCGGCGCCGAGAAGCTTATACGGCAATGCGTAACGCAGAGAACCTTCGATTAGACAGCATTTTGTCTATTTCTGTCAATCACTTACCGCTGACAAACTCGGGTTTCTGCAGGCTAGCGGGCCGATAGCCGGCCAATTGCGCCATCTTCGGCCAGGGTTACTATAGCTTTCCCAAGAGTTAAATAATTAGCAAAAAAATTGACCGTCAATATGGTTGGCGATTCATCATTTTTGGGCTCTTCCTGTGGATAACTTGGCCCGTCAAGAGTAGAATAGGGGGTATTCCGGCTAGCCTTTGTGCTGTGGCCGTCAGACCAACCTAGAACTTCGGGGCGCACTTTCTCCCGTTGCTCCCACAACCGAATAACGCATGGAAGAATTCTGGCAGACCTGTGCATTGCGGCTGCAGCAGGAGCTAACGCCTCAGCAATTTAGCGCCTGGATCAAGCCACTGGCAATGCTCGACTTTGAAGACGGTCGTCTGCGCATAGCTGCGCCAAATCGTTTCAAACTCGATTGGGTCAAAACCCAGTTTGCTGATCGCATCACCACCATCGCTGCAGAATTTTGGCAGTCGCCGGTAGATGTTCAGTTTGTGCTGGACCCTCGTAACGGGCAGCTTAAAAAAACAGCAGGTCCAAGCGCGCCGACGGGCTCTATGATGGCAGCTGATGCCCCGACCGAGCGCGCAGCGCAGACCGAGGAAACGCATTCGCGGCGGGATCAGAGCCGCATCAATCCTGCGTTGACTTTTGATAGCTTTGTAACGGGCAAGGCCAATCAGCTGGCTCGCGCTGCCGCCATCCAAGTGGCCAGTAACCCTGGAATTTCATACAACCCGCTATTTTTATATGGTGGTGTCGGACTGGGTAAAACCCACTTGATTCACGCGATTGGTAATCAGGTGTTAGCCGACAATCCCTCTGTCAAAATTCGTTATATCCATGCTGAGCAGTACGTACGCGATGTGGTTACGGCTTATCAGCGCAAAGGCTTTGATGACTTCAAGCGCTATTACCATTCGCTGGATTTACTGCTGATAGATGACATTCAGTTTTTTGGCGGGAAAAACCGTACGCAAGAAGAATTTTTCTATGCATTTGAAGCGCTAATCGCTGCCAAGAAGCAGATCATTATTACGAGCGATACCTATCCCAAAGAAATTACCGGTATGGATGATCGGTTGATCTCTCGATTTGATTCAGGATTGACGGTTGCTGTGGAGCCGCCCGAGTTGGAAATGCGCGTAGCTATATTGTTGAAAAAAGCCGCGCTTGAGGGCGCTGCATTTTCCGATGATGTGGCATTTTTTGTGGCCAAACATTTACGTTCGAATGTGCGCGAGCTGGAAGGCGCGCTGCGTAAAATTCTTGCCTACTCGCGCTTTCACGGGAAAGACATCACCATTGATGTCGTTAAAGATGCATTGAAAGATTTGCTGTCAGTGCAGAACCGTCAAATTTCTGTTGAGAACATACAAAAAACGGTCGCTGACTTTTTTAACATCAAGGTCGCTGACATGTATTCAAAAAAGCGACCCGCGAATATTGCGCGGCCACGTCAGATAGCGATGTATTTGGCAAAAGAACTGACGCAAAAAAGCCTGCCTGAGATTGGTGAATTGTTTGGCGGGCGTGATCACACGACCGTGCTACATGCTGTACGAAAGATTGCTGCGGATCGTAGTAAAAATCCCGAATGCAATCATGAGCTTCACGTGTTGGAGCAAACCTTAAAGGGCTGAGCTGGCGTTAAACCAGAG
>JBIIQR010000007.1:0-14638 GCA_044341985.1 Burkholderiaceae bacterium | reverse complement strand
CGCTTGGCTGTGTTTCATGCCAGGAGAAATGGATTTCGAAACCTACTTTCGATGGGATAACCATCGAGATTCAGAAAAAGCATTGCGATTTTTAGCGGGCCTTGCGCCGTCGCTGATGCATCGCTACCTAGCAGATACTCGCCGATTGAATTTAGAAAAAGGCACTGGACCATCGACAGCGATGGGCTGCTACCTATGCGCGGGGGTTGCAGCAACTGAGGCTATTAAAGTTTTGCTAGGTCGCGGCAAACTGACCCCTGCTCCCCATGGCCTTCACTTTGACGCCTATCTAGGAAAATTTAAGCGTACCTGGCTACCTATGGGAAATGCTAATCCACTACAAAAAATTCGTATGACTGCTTTACGGCGCCTTTTAAACTCTAACTCATAAAATTTCTATGAACGAATCGCCAGCAATTCGCATCCTTAATCTAGCCAGATGGACGCCTAGCGGAGACAATACTCAACCATGGCGATTTGAGATCATCGATGACCACCGCATTGTGGTGCATATTCAATACGCTCAAGAAATTGGCGTGTACGATCTGCATGGTCAGAATACACTATTAGCTATTGGAGCTTTGCTACTAACGATGGAATTGGCTGCCACCTCGGAAGGCTGCCAGATGCATGCTGAACACAGGCCGCATGCGCAAGGAAAATTACTCGCTATTGATATCAGATTTTCACCTGAACAAACGATACAAGTAGACCCCTTAGTTTCTGAAATACCCCGCCGCGCAGTTCAACGAAGGCCGCTATCGATGCGCAGACTGACACATAGTCAAAAACAAAGTCTGCAGCAAGCCGCTGGCAAGAATTACACCATTTATTGGATGGAATCTTTGCTGCAGCGTTTGCAGATGGCTAAACTCATACTCCAAACAACCCGCATACGATTAAGAATCCCCGAGGCCTACCCCGTTCATAAATCAATTATCGAATGGAATGCTCAATACAGCCTTGATCGCATCCCAGATGCCGCACTCGGACCGGGACGCATTAATCTAAAAATTATGCGTGCGGTACTCAGTAGTTGGGAGCGTGTACAGTTTTTAAATCGTTATATTGGTGCGGCGTGGTCGACATCGTTACAATTAGACGGCTGGACGTCCCTTTCCTGTGGCGCGCACATGATTATGTTGCGCGATCAAAAACCCCAAACTGATCAGGATTTCATCGAAAGCGGAAAAGCTTCCCAGCGTGTGTGGTTAACTGCCACAAAACTAAATTTATGGCAGCAACCGGAAATGGTTATACCTTCCTTTGCACGCTATATAAGTGAGAACGTACCATTCACAACGCTGACCGATCAGCTTCAAGAAGCCGCATCAGCAAAAAAGAAGCTGGGGGAAATTATTGACACAGATACTGATCGTGTCGTATGGGTAGGACGACTGGGATTTGGGCCTGCACCAACCGCTCGGGCGCTGCGTCTGCCACTGGAAGAACTAATTATTTCCAAGCCAAGTAGTCATCCAAGGAATTAGTAGATACAACGACAGGAGCGGCATATCTGTGCAAAAAACACCGCTCCTTTTTGTTAGCGACTATTAGCAACCAATCGTAGTTCAGGTGTGTTTAAACGCTGATTCACTGACGCTGTAATACCCGCCGCATCCAAACCACACTGCGCAAGCAATTGCGTTGCATCGCCATGATCAATAAATTTATCGGGCAAGCCCAATTGCAGCAGAGGTTTAACTATACCTGCGGCAGACAACGCTTCAGCGACTGCCGATCCTGCACCACCCATAATGCTGCCCTCTTCAATCGTGACTAGCAAATCATGACTGGCTGCTAGCTCGGCGACCAATGCTGTATCTAAGGGTTTGATAAAACGCATATTGGCGACGGTAGCATTCAATGTCTCAGCTGCTTGCAATGAAGGCGCGAGCATGGTGCCAAAAGCGAGTATCGCCACACCCTTACCCTGACGACGAATCTCGCCCTTACCCATTTCTATACTGGTTAATTCAGTCTCAACCGTCGCACCTATGCCTGCTCCACGCGGATAACGCACCGCCGCCGGGCCGGGATACTGATACGCTGTTGTGAGCATTTTTCGGCACTCGTTTTCATCACTGGCTGCCATCACAACCATATTCGGAATGCAGCGTAAAAAAGCCATGTCGTAATTACCTGCATGAGTCGCGCCATCAGCACCAACTAAACCAGCACGATCGAGTGCAAAGGTCACATCGAGATTTTGTAGTGCGACATCATGAATCAGTTGATCGTAACCACGCTGTAAAAACGTCGAGTAAATCGCCACTACGGGTTTCAAACCCTCGCATGCCATGCCGCCTGCAAACGTAACGGCGTGTTGTTCTGCGATACCCACATCGTAGTAACGCTCAGGGAATTTCTGCTCAAACTTCACCATGCCTGAGCCTTCACGCATAGCGGGTGTGACAGCCACTAATTTTTCATCGTGCGCCGCCATGTCGCATAACCAATCACCAAACACTTGGGTGTACGTCATTTTTCCAGCGGCGGCTGGTTTGATACCTTCGCTCGGATTGAATTTACCGGGACCGTGATACAGAATAGGATCAGCTTCAGCGAGTTTGTAACCCTGCCCTTTTTTAGTCACCACATGCAAAAACTGCGGACCTTCAAGGTTCTTAAGATTTTGCAGCGTCGGTATCAATGATTCCAAATCATGGCCATCGATAGGGCCAATGTAGTTGAGGCCAAATTCTTCAAATAAGGTGGCAGGTACCAACATGCCTTTCGCGTGTTCTTCAAAACGCTTCGCGAGTTCACGCATAGAAGGTGGCAACATAGATTTACCCATGCTCTTAGCCGCCGCATAAAATTTTCCAGACATCAGTCGCGCAAGATAACGATTCAGCGCACCCACTGGTGGTGAGATCGACATGTCATTGTCGTTTAACACTACCAACATCTTGATGTCTTCGTAAACGCCCACGTTGTTAAGCGCCTCAAACGCCATACCTGCCGTCATCGCACCGTCACCAATCACTGCAATCGAGTGACGCGCTTCGCCCTTGGTGCGCGCGGCTAATGCCATACCTAATGCCGCCGAAATCGATGTCGACGAATGCGCGGTCCCAAAGGTGTCGTACACACTTTCTACACGGCGCGGAAAGCCCGACAAACCGTCCTGCTGACGCAAGGTAGACATGCGGTCGCGACGACCTGTAAGAATTTTGTGGGGATAGGTTTGATGTCCCACATCCCACACGATGCGATCTTCCGGTGTGTTGAACACGTAGTGAAGTGCAATCGTGAGCTCAACCGTTCCTAAATTGGATGACAGATGACCACCCGTCTGCGCTACCGACTCAAGTAAGTAGGTGCGCAATTCATCAGCCAAGGTATTGAGCTCAGGGCGCGAAAGCGCTCGTAAATCGGCCGTATTGTTTATTTTTTGTAAAATTTTCATGGCGGCTTAGGGAAATGCTGATTTATTGTGAATTTTATGGCGAGCCAGCAGAGCTATGCGACACGGGGCCACGTGAATCAATGTGTTAGCTTCGACCAATTACTCGTATATGTCTCGTTTTATTTAACCAGTGCTTCCTTAGGTTTTTCTTTGTACGATCAAGTCGGCAAGCTCCTTTAATCTCATCGCTGGATCACCAAAGGGGAGTAAAGCCTGATGGGCATCCTGCCGTAACTTCTCTGCCAGAGCAAGCGACTCGTTCAATCCCAGTATAGAGACATAGGTGGGCTTGTTGCTGGCGGCATCTTTACCGGCAGTTTTTCCTAAGGTCGCTGAGTCGGCAGTAGCATCCAGAATATCGTCGACCACCTGAAATGCCAGCCCTATCGCGGACGAATACGCGCGCAGTGCCAGCTCTTCAGCGCCTAATAGCGATTTACCCGCTAACGCACCCAACATCACCGAGGCCTCTAGCAATGCCCCAGTCTTTAATCTATGCATGTGCTCCAAGGCTTCACGCGAGAGAGAAATACCCACGGAATCCAAATCAATCGCCTGGCCGCCACACATACCCAGCGAGCCTGCGGCGCGAGCAAGGCGGCCAATCATAGCCACTTTGCGCTGTGGATCTAAGTTACCCCCTGCAATCACCTCAAAGGCTTGTGCCTGCAAGGCATCACCGACCAACAAGGCAGTGGCCTCATCATATTTTTTATGCACCGTCGGCTTACCACGCCTTAACGCATCATCATCCATACACGGCATGTCATCGTGCACTAATGAATACGCGTGAATCATCTCCACCGCACACGCCGCCCGCTCTGTGCCATCTCGCGGCGCATCAAATAATTCACCCGCAGCGAATGCGAGTAAAGGCCGCACGCGCTTGCCACCATCCAGCACGGCGTACTGCATCGCCTCATGCAATTTGTGCGGTGCCAACGTCGTCGCAGGTAAATAAGAGAGGAGAGCTGTCTCCATTTGCGATTGGACAGTTTTACACCAACGCGTAAATTCTTCTCTCATTCTTTTCTCACTCTTCATCGTCCTCATCGTCTGCGTCTGACGCAAACGGCTTCAGCATCTCGCCTTCCAATACTTTTACCTGACGCTCAACGCGTTCTAATTGAGCAGCGCAATATTTAACTAGCTCAGAACCACGCTGGTAGGCCGCAACCGAGGCTTCTAAGGGCAACTCGCCCGATTCCATCTTTGCAACGAGCTGTTCGAGTTCTGCCATGGCTTCCTCGAAAGAGGTACTGGGCTGTTCGGGAGCGGATTTTTTAGGCATACCTATTTCTCTGGGTCGGTTGTGTCTATTTTAGTGCAATCACTTGAATGTAAACTTAACCAGTCATTATGAACGATTAGAAAATAGCCAAGATTATCAAAACAGAACTCTCTTTTCTTTCGCCACGTAGTAAATGCGGAAGGCAACGAAGCTACTTTCAAAAATTTTGCAAAATGCTAGTTTCGCTAAAACCAAGGCCCCTGCTTAGTTTTGTATTTACCCTGAAAACTTTACTTATTCTGGTTCAATTTACTGTTTGTAATCTTCGGCGGCATGCGTATAATCGCCTCCTCGTCCAAAAAATACCACTCGATTTAAATTTTTGTAGTAAGTCGAAAAGTTTTTTGCGGATTATTTCTCTCTTAGGTTGGTGCAAATTAATTTGGGGGTGGGGATGTCCGATCTGGCCAGTCTCTCTAGACTCGCGCGATCCAACGCGCAACTACCGGTAGGTGTGTACTTTGATGACACACTACTGAATCAAGAAATCCGTCAACTGTTCAATCAGGGTCCCCAATACGTGGGACATGAATTGATGGTTCCCAATGTCGGCGACTACGCGTCTCTTACGTGGGAAAACGACGGCCGTCTACTGACTCGCGATGCACAAGGCATACAGTTGCTATCGAATGTGTGTCGCCATCGACAAGCAAAAATGCTGACCGGTCGCGGCAATTCAAACAACATCATCTGTCCACTGCATCGCTGGACCTATGACCTCAAAGGTGACTTGATCGGCGCACCGCATTTTGGCGAAACACCTTGCCTGAATCTTTCTCGTTTTGAACTGCAACGGTGGAATGGTTTGCTGTTTGAGAAAAATGGTTTCGATGTTGCTGGATTACTTAACAATCTTGGCGTCACCAACGATTTAAATTTTGATGGCTACATGCTCGATCATGTCGAAGTCCATGAATGCGATTACAACTGGAAGACGTTCATCGAGGTGTATCTCGAGGATTATCACGTCGAAGCTTTCCATCCAGGCCTAGGCAACTTCGTTGAGTGCCGTGATCTGAAATGGGAACTGGGCGAAGGCTACAGTGTGCAAACGGTGGGTGTGAATGCAGCGCTAAAAAAACCCGGCTCTAGCGTTTACGAAAAATGGCATCAAGAAGTCATGCGTTACCGTGGTGGTGACGTACCGCCTTATGGCGCAATCTGGTTGACGCTGTACCCCAATGTCATGGTGGAGTGGTATCCGCATGTATTGGTGGTATCGACCTTGTGGCCCAAAGGCCCGCAAAAAACTACCAACGTAGTTGAGTTCTACTATCCCGAAGATATCGTTTTGTTCGAACGCAGCTTTGTAGAAGCCGAGCGTGCTGCCTACATGGAAACCTGCGTTGAAGATGATGAAATCGCTCTACGCATGGATGCCGGACGTCGCATATTAGTCGATCGCGGTGTCAATGAAGTCGGGCCCTATCAATCACCGATGGAAGATGGCATGCAGCATTTCCACGAGTGGTATCGCAAAAATATCGCGCTGTGACATCCACGTCACATCGCGACTAAGCTGCAGCTAACGGCATGCAGTCGTTATGGATGCTGTTTGCTAGCTTCGTGTTCTCTTTGATGGGAGTGTGCGTCAAGCTGGCGTCCGTCACTACCTCTACGTCCGAAATCGTTATGTGTCGCGGGGCCGTTGGCATGGTGATGATGCTGGCATTGGTTCGCCTGCGTGGCTATTCACTCCGCACTACGTTTCCTTGGCATCACGCATGGCGCGGTTTCGTCGGCGTCACCGCACTCTCAATGTGGTTCTATGCCATCGGAGAATTACCATTAGCAACTGCTATGACACTCAATTACATGGCACCGATCTGGATCGCCAGTATTGTCTTCACCTTGGGATGGTGGCATAAACAACGCCGATTCGAATGGGGATTAGCAGCCGCCATCATGACGAGCTTTGTCGGTGTGGCTTTACTTCTCAAGCCCTCGATGCATGCGGATCAATGGATGGGTGGATTGATTGCACTCATCTCAGGATTTCTCTCCGCACTCGCCTACATACAAGTTAAAAAACTTGGTCAGTTAGGTGAGCCGGAATATCGTGTCGTATTTTATTTCTCGGCCACCGGCGTAATCGGCGGACTGCTCAGCAGCTTAGTCAACAGCTACCTGCATACGGGTGAATTACATGTATTACATTCACTTTCAACGCGAGATTTTTTACTGTTGTTAGCGATTGGCGTCACCGCCACGATTGCACAAATTGCGATGACGCGCGCCTACCGACTCGGTGCCATGCTGGTAACTGCCAACCTTCAATACACCGGTATTATTTTCTCCAGCATGTGGGGTATCCTTATTTGGGGCGACCATCTCGATTTAGTCGGTTGGCTTGGTATTGCCATTATTCTTATTAGCGGTATTGCGGCGACCTTTTATAATGCGCGCAGTAGCACTCCCAAAAAAATATAAGTACCTTCTGATAGTGCAGTAAAAGCGCTTGATCGCGACAGACTTTCCACAAAGGAGACCGGGATGCCTTACACCACATTGATCTCAGCGACTGAACTGACGTCGTCTGTTAATCAAGCCAATGTCGTCATCCTTGATTGTCGAGCTGAACTGACTGATCCACGCGCAGGTGCAATTGCCTATGCTGCTGGACACATGCCTTCAGCACTACACGCCGATTCTGACTTACAGTTGTCTGATAAATCACCCGGAACTAACGGTGAATTTCGCGGTAGGCATCCCCTACCATCGCGAGAAGCCTTCATAGAACAATTGCGTCATTGGGGCGTGAATTCAACATCGCAAGTCATCGTCTATGACGCTCATGGCGGTATGTTTGCGTCACGCGTGTGGTGGATGTTGCGCTGGGTAGGACACAATGACGTTGCGCTACTTGATGGCGGTCTCGCTGCTTGGCTAGCCGTAGGCGGCACTTTAGTGACAGACATTCCTCAGCCTGCGCGCGGCAACATAAGCTTACGACCCGCTATCACCACTACTCTCACGGCCGCTGATGTTGTGAATAATCTCACTACACAAAAATTGACGATACTCGATGCGCGCGCGGCAGATCGATTTCGGGGAGAGAATGAAACCATCGATCCGGTGGCAGGACATATACCCGGCGCAAAAAATCGCTGGTTTAAAGATAATCTGCGTGATGATGGGCGCTTTAAAACGGCTGAACAATTACGGTCAGAATTTCAGCCACTGATTAGCAGCCCACATGAAACCATCCTTCAGTGCGGCTCAGGTATCTCTGCCTGTCACAATGCATTAGCGATGGAAATTGCGGGGCTCAGTGGGGCAAGCTTGTATCCCGGATCGTGGAGCGAGTGGTCCGCAGATGCATCGAGACCCGTCGCGACTGGTGCGGCATAACACTATGAATTAATGAACGTGAAATCGATGCGTCAGTACCACGACGATGATCACGCCCAGCGCAATCAGTAAAAACTGCGGCACCGATTCACGCAAGGTTGCGCGCCGCTGCATCTGCGGCATTAAGTCACTGACAGCGATATAAATAAATCCCGAAGAAGCGACCACCAGCACATACGGAATCAAGTGCATTCCACTACCGAGTGCGTAGTAACCGACGAGGCCACCTACGACCGCCATAAAGCTGCAAATCAAGTTGTAGACATAGGCGCGAGTTTTAGTCAGGCCCGCATTCAGCAGCACAATAAAATCACCAATTTCTTGCGGGATTTCATGCGCAATGATGGCCAGAGCGGTAATGATACCGAGCTTTGGATCAGCCAAAAATGCAGCAGCAATCAAAATGCCATCCGTAAAATTATGCAAACCATCGCCGACCAGAATCATCCAACCTGATTTACCGGCTTCATGTGCATCATGACCATGTTCATGATCATGCCCATCACCTTCGTAGTGATGCGAGTGACGCAGAATTGCAAATTTTTCCAACAAAAAGAAACCGAGTAATCCGCCAAGCAAGGTGGCAAACAAGGCATGAATATTGGCATCGGACTCGAACGCCTCAGGCAAGGCATGCAGCAGCGAGGTCGATAACAAAATGCCGACGGATAGGCTGACCATACGCTCCACCATCTTCGACAGAAAGCCGAAGGAGAGAAACGCAGCCGCAGAAATACTGATCACACCACCAATGGTGGTTGCCAGCAAAATGGAAGACAGAGTGGTATCGATTTTTAGTCCAATTGAATTCAACAAACGCCGCGATTAGACCATAACCCACGGTACGCCGGCAATTCGTCGAATGACGCAGATGCCGGCATCACCATGGATGCTTTAATGGGCTTTTTCCCAATTCGGGCCAGTACCCACATCCGCCACCAGCGGCACTCGCAGCTCGGCCACACTGGCCATAAGTTCCGGCAAGCGCGTCTTTACCAATGCCAATTCTGATTCAGGGACTTCCAGCACCAATTCATCATGTACCTGCATCACCATGCGCGAGCCCAGTTTTTCTGTCTCCAACCAATTTTGTACCGCGATCATGGCGAGCTTAATTAAATCTGCGGCTGTGCCCTGCATAGGCGCGTTAATCGCTGCGCGCTCGGCACCCTGACGGCGTGGGCCATTCGGCGAATTAATTTCAGGTAGCCACAAGCGTCGACCAAATACGGTTTCAACAAAGCCTTGGGATTTCGCTTGCTGACGCACATCGTCCATAAATTGTTTTACGCCGGCGAAGCGATGGAAATATTTTTCCATATACATCTGTGCTGCTGAACGCTCGACGCCTAAATTACCTGCTAAGCCAAACACGCTCATGCCGTACATCAAACCAAAGTTAATCACTTTGGCATAACGACGCTGCTCGCTACTCACTTCAGTCAGAGGTACACCAAAAATTTCAGCGGCGGTCGCGCGGTGAATATCTTCACCCGCTGCAAAGGCGCGCAGCATACCTTCATCGCCCGACAAGTGCGCCATGATGCGCAATTCAATTTGCGAATAATCTGCTGACACAATCACACTGCCGGGTGCCGCAATGAACGCTTCACGTATACGTCGCCCTTCGGCGGTACGCACAGGAATATTTTGTAAGTTGGGCTCATTCGATGACAACCTACCCGTGACCGCAATCGCTTGACCATAGTTGGTATGTACACGCCCGGTTGATGGATTAACCATGCGCGGTAATTTATCGGTGTAGGTCGATTTCAGTTTAGCGAGGCTGCGATAGTCCAACAACAATTTAGGTAGGGGATAATCTTCAGCCAGCTTTTGCAAAACTTCTTCATCCGTCGATGGCGTACCACTCGGTGTTTTTTTGACGACGGGCAGTTTAAGTTTTTCAAATAAAATTTCACCTAACTGCTTTGGCGAATTTAAATTAAAAGGCTGCTCGGCTAATGCATACGCTTGTTTTTCTAACTCCATCAACTTAATGCCAAGCTCGTTTGATTGCGCGACTAACAAATCGACATCAATCAATACACCGTTGCGCTCCATACGCTGCAATACAATCGATGTAGGCACTTCGATCTGCTCATAGATGAAGCGTAACTTTTCATTGGCTTCTATCCTCGGCCACAAGGTGTTGTGTAAACGTAGGGTGATGTCGGCATCTTCAGCGGCATAATCCGTCGCCGTTTCTATGCTCACCTCATCAAAACCAATTTGCGAAGCGCCCTTGCCGCACACTTGTTCGTAGGTGATCGTTTTTTTATCCAGCCAACGCAGAGCCAAACTATCCATGTCGTGCGTACGATGCGATTCGATGACATACGACTGCAACAGCGTGTCATGCACGATGCCTTTCAGTGCAATACCGTAGTTTGCAAATATATGGCTATCGTATTTCAAATGCTGACCGAGCTTAGGTTTGGATACGCCTTGCAACCAGGGCTTCAATTTTTCCAAAACAAATTCGCGCGACAGCTGATCAGGCACTCCAGGATACCGATGATGCATAGGCACATAAGCCGCCTTACCCGGCTCTACGCATAAAGACAAACCCACGATCTCGGCGCGCATAGAATCTAACGAAGTCGTCTCAGTATCGACGGCTGTTAATGGTGCTTCGTTGATTATCTTGATCCAAGCATCGAGCTGCTCGGTCGTAAATACGGTTTCGTAATGTGTTTCTATCGGAGGATCCGCTGCAAACAGACTCGCCTGCTCGGAAGGATCGGCGATGGATGCCGTGGTTTTAGAACTCGCGTTTGAATCATTCGTCTGCTCAACATTTAATTCGCGTAGCCAGGTACGAAAACCCATGCGAGTAAAAAATTCACGTAAGGCCGTAGGATCTTCTGGCTTAAACGCTAACGAGGTTTGAATCGATTCCATGTGAGCTTGCAAATCGCAATCGCATTTCACTGTCACTAAAGTACGCGCCTGTGGCAACCAATCTAAGGTACGACGTAAATTCTCACCAACCACACCGCCAATGTCGGCTGCGTGGGCAATCACACCATCCAGTGAGTCATATTGCGTAAGCCATTTAACCGCCGTCTTAGGACCCACTTTTTCTACACCGGGTACGTTGTCGACGGTATCTCCCACCAACGTCAAATAATCAACGATACGCTCGGGGGGCACGCCAAACTTAGTAATCACAGCAGCACGATCCAGCGTTTCATTACTCATCGTGTTGACTAGCGTGACCTGTTCATTCACTAATTGCGCGAGATCTTTGTCACCGGTAGAAACCACCGCGGAAAGTCCCTGAGCGGCTGCCTGCACTGCCAGCGTGCCAATAACATCATCGGCTTCAATTCCTTCGACCATCAAAATAGGCCAGCCCAAAGCTCGCACCACTTCGTGTATGGGTTCTATCTGCCGTACCAAATCCTCAGGCATGGGCGCTCGCTGCGCTTTGTAGTCGGGATAAAGGTCATCACGAAAGGTTTTCCCTTTTGCATCAAAGACACAGGCCATGTATGCTGCAGAGTAATCCTGCCTGAGGCGACGCAGCATGTTGATCATGCCGTAGATAGCGCCTGTAGGAGCACCTTCTGCATTACGCAAATCGGGCATGGCATGAAAGGCCCGGTATAAATAACTCGAACCATCGACCAGCAACAGGGTTTTATTCATATGGAAAGCGACCGGAAACGGGTACCGCGACTGCGGCAATTGACCAACCTTGAACGCGCCACGTCGCGCAAGGCGAACGAATCGTGGCAAATGTTCACGATTATGGCAGAGTTTATCGATGCCGCCGAACGTCTCTCCGAGATTAGGCCAGCGGTCTCGATCTTTGGATCAGCGCGTATAACGCCAGCAGATCCTTACTATGATCTCGCTGTCGATATCGCGCGCAGACTCTCCGACGAAGGATTTTCAGTGATTTCTGGTGGTGGCCCCGGCATTATGGAAGCTGCCAACAAAGGTGCTTTCGAAGGCGGCTCTCCCTCTATCGGACTCAACATCGAACTGCCACACGAACAAACTAGCAATACTTGGCAAAATATTTCAATCTCATTCAGGCACTTCTTTGCACGTAAAGTGGCGTTCGTTAAATACGCCGATGCCTATGTAGTACTACCGGGTGGCTTTGGCACGCTCGATGAATTGACCGAAGTATTGGTATTGATTCAAACCGGTAAAACCCAACGTATTCCCGTGGTACTGGTCGGCACAAAATTCTGGGAAGGTCTGCTTCAGTGGTTCAAAGATACGCTCTTAGCCAACGGCATGGTGGAGTTTCAGGATTTGGAACTTGTGCAAGTGATTGATGATCCCAAAGAGATCGTTGAGGCTATTTTTCACTTTTATGAATCACGCGATATCGTTCCCTCAGAGACCGAGCATCCGCATCAATCCTTCCTCTGAGACCAAGCAGGCAGCTTCTGCATAGGCTTTGTTAGAATGTGGTCCATAACAGTCGTCGCTTGCCTTCCGGGAGTTCGATCATGATTCAGCAAAACTACGGCTCTACTTACTTTCGCCTGCTCTGCGCGATGGCGGCACTGGCCACGGCGACCGCCGTAACGGCGGCTCCGCGCGAGGATGTCCGCCTGGAGCCACTTCCGGACGACCCCTCAGTAGCAGTCGCAGTCACCGATGGCACGACCGAAATTACTCAGCGGCGCGAGCAAAATGCTATCACCTCGGTTCGCATCCGCCGGGGCAACAACATCTATTACGTTACACCAACCGAACAGATACCCGCCTCGCAAAGTGGTACGCGCGCAGCCCAATGGGAGATTTTTCAATTCCGGCCTGGTCGCTCACGCGATGCTTCATTCGAAACACCACCTACACCACTCCGCTAATTATCACGCTGCCTTAGTGCAGCTCTTACCAACCGATTGCTATGGCAGTTTTCACTCCGGTCAGCCTGGATGACATCATTCCCTGGGCCGAACAGTTCCCGGTAGGGCAAGTCAGATCACTCGAAGGGATTTCCTCGGGTATCGAAAACAGTAATTTCTTTCTGAGCACGGAACATGGCGAGTTTGTGCTCACGATTTTCGAAAAACTCAGCTTTGAACAATTACCTTTCTATCTCAACTTAATGCGTCATCTTGCCCAGCGCGATGTGCGCGTGCCGGCACCGCTGCCTAACCATCAGGGTGAGATCATTAACCGTTTGCATGGCAAGCCTGCGTCTATTGTTAGTCGTCTCACAGGTGATTGGGTCCCCGCTCCGAGTGCAACCCATTGCCGAGAAGTCGGTGCCATGCTAGCCAAGATGCATCTGGCTGCACAAGATTTCTCACTCTATCAACCGAACTTACGCGGACTAGACTGGTGGCGCGAAACGACACCGGCAGTGCTGCCTTTTTTATCAGCAGACAATCAACAACTCTTGCGTAATGAAATGCAAGCGCAGGAACAATTTGCTGCCTCCGATAGCTACGCCAGCTTACCCAACGGCCCGATTCATGCCGATTTATTTCGTAACAATGTCATGTTCGATGGCGAGCACTTGACCGGATTTTTTGATTTTTATTTTGCTGGTTGCGACACCTGGCTGTTTGATGTGGCTGTTACGGTAAATGATTGGTGTATTAATCTTGACACCGGCGAAACGGATAGCCAGCGCGTTCGCGCACTACTCGATGCCTATGCCAGCGTTCGACCTTTTAGTACTGAAGAGCGAGCCGCCTGGCCCATCATGCTGCGGGCCGCTGCATTGCGATTTTGGTTATCGCGACTCTATGATTTTTATTTGCCACGTGAAGCTGAAATGCTGACACCGCATGACCCGACTCACTTTGAACGACTGCTGCGCCATCGTATTGCACATCCAGTTGAGGGCTTGAACTAATTATGGAACGTATTCAAGCCAGCCAAGGTATCGAATGGATACGACAAGGCTTTGCACTGTTTCGTAAGCAACCAGCTGAACTCTCGATGCTGTTTTTGTTGTACATGCTCCTGATGTTTTCGCTTTCACTGATCCCTGTGCTTGGACAACTACTGCCGTTGCTGCTGGTGCCAGTTTTTTCTATGGCCTTCATGCAAGCCTGTGTACATATCGAAGCTGGCATCAAAGTACGACCCAAGGTTCTTCTTACCGCAGTGCGCTCGCCTGCACTCGGTACCTTGTTAAGGCTGGGGGTACTGTATTTATTAGTAGCTATAGTCTGCGTTGCTGCATCCACCGTAATTGATGGGGGTGGTTTTTGGAAATTAATGTCTGGTCAACTAGCGGCCGACGATAAAAATCTAGAAGTCGCCAATCTGCCGTTGGCGATGATTTTTTCTGCACTAATCTACGTACCATTTTCTATGGCTTTTTGGCACGCCGCACCGCTGGCGGTGTGGCAAGGCATGGGATTATTCAAAGCGATTTTTTATAGTTTTTTTGCCGTACGCCGCTGCGGCAAAGCCTTTCTGGCCTATGCACTGGGCTGGATCATCATAGGCATTGCACTTCCCGCTGTTATCAGCGCCCTCCTAAGCTTGCTTCTCGGCAAGACCGCTGTCACGGTCATGCTGTTAATGCCCCTCTCGGTCATCCTGACCATCGTGATGTACTGCTCTTTCTATCCCACCTACACCCAAGTTTTCGATCG
>JBIIQR010000184.1:0-4223 GCA_044341985.1 Burkholderiaceae bacterium | reverse complement strand
TCAGAGAACAGGCAGCAAGCACCATGAACAGCTTAGATATAAATCAGATCAAACAATACCTACCGCATCGATACCCGCTTTTGTTGGTCGATCGCGTGCTTAATTGGGAATCTGGCAAAAGCATTAACGCGATCAAGAATGTCACCATTAACGAAGAATTTTTCAATGGCCATTTCCCCAACAAACCCGTGATGCCGGGCGTGATGACGATTGAAGCGTTAGCGCAAACATCAGCGCTATTAGCGTTTTTGACCATGGGTCAAAAGCCAGATGAAAATGCGGTGGTGTATTTCCTTGGAATTGATAATGCGCGCTTCAAGCGTCCCGTTGAGCCAGGTGATCAATTGCATATGCACGTAGAAATATTGCGGCACTCACGTGGTATTTGGAAATTTCAGGCGCGCGCAACAGTGGATGACCAACTCGCTGTTGAAGCAGAGTTAATGTGCACCATGCGCAGCGTGGCAGATTCTCCTGCAGCGGAATAAGCACCATGGCGAAGATTCATCCAACAGCCATTGTTGAGCCCGGCGCAACTATTCACGATAGCGCCGAGATCGGGGCGTACAGCATGATTGGTGCTAATGTCGTGATTGGTGCGCGTACTCGTGTCGGGCCGCATGTGGTTATTGATGGGAATACCAGCATCGGTGAGGACAATGTTTTTTATCAGTTCTCCTCAATCGGCGCGCCACCGCAAGATAAAAAATATGCGGGTGAGCCTACACGTCTTGAGATAGGCGATAGAAATACGATTCGAGAGTTTTGTACCTTTAATCGTGGTACGGTACAAGATGTTGGCGTAACGCGACTTGGTAACGATAACTGGATCATGGCGTATGTGCATCTTGCGCATGACTGCCAGATTGGTAATCACACCATCTTTGCCAACAACGCTCAGTTGGCCGGTCATGTGCACGTTGATGATTGGGCCATCATGGGTGGTTTTTCAAATGTTCATCAGTTCTGCAAAATCGGAGCACACGCCATGGTAGGTATGAGTACCAGCCTGACGCAAGACGTGCCTCCGTATGTGATTTTGTCGGGCAATCCGGCGCAGGCGCATGGCATTAATAGCGAAGGTTTGAAACGCCGTGGTTTTTCGCGTGAGGCCATTACTGCCATACGTCATGCGTATAAATTGCTTTATAAATCGGGAATGACTCTTGAAGAAGCTAAAGCCGCATTACATGCTCAAGAGCAGTCTGAACCAGAATTTGCTGCGGAGTTAAAGCTTATTCGTGATTTTCTCCAGAATGTGAGTCGTGGCATTGTCCGCTGATCTATCGATTGCTATGGTGGCCGGTGAGGCCTCTGGAGACATACTCGCAGGCCGAATGCTATCGGGCCTGCGACCTATGCTGAGTGAGGCCCGTCTGTACGGTATTGGTGGCCCCGCGATGGCTGAGCACGGTTTCCTGTCTGAGTATCCTATGGATAAGCTCGCTGTCAGAGGTTTGTTTGAAGTGTTGTCGCATTATCGCGAGCTCAAAGGTTTTCGTGATTCATTGCGGGACCGTCTGTTGGAAGAAAGACCTGCTGCATTCATAGGCGTTGATGCGCCCGATTTCAATCTTGATCTGGAAATCGCTCTCAAAAAAGCCAAAATCCCTACGATGCATTTTGTCAGTCCGTCTATCTGGGCTTGGCGTCGTAGTCGGATCAAAAAAATTGCGCGTGCCGTCGATCACATGCTGGTCATTTTTCCGTTCGAGGAAGCGATCTACAAAAAAGCGGGTATACCCGTCACGTATGTAGGACACCCGCTGGCAGAAGTGATTCCTATGGATCCTGATCAGGATGCAGCGCGCGATGCGCTTGGACTGGATCGTAACGGACGCATCGTCACGATTTTGCCTGGCAGTCGATTATCTGAATTGAAGTACAACTCGCGTGTTTTTATTGAAACAGCGGCGCAACTGGCTAAGCGCGATCCAACCATTAAATTTATTGTTCCAATGGCGGGTGAAGCACAACGCGCTTATTTCGAGCAACTCATTGCGCGACCTGATCTACAGCGCTTACCGCTAACGATTATTACGGGTAATTCACATGATGCGATTGCCGCATGTGATGCAGCGCTGGTCGCGAGTGGTACAGCTACTCTTGAAGTCGCCTTGTTTAAAAAGCCCATGGTGATTAGTTATCGTATGAATCCAGCTAGCTGGCAAATCCTGCGATTAATGGCGTATCAGCCCTGGGTTGGTTTGCCGAATGTCATGGCGCGAGAATTTTTAGTCCCCGAGTTATTACAAGATCGTGCTAACCCTGCTGGATTGGCGAGTGCATTGTGGGCGCAAATTTCAAATGATCAAAATCGTCAGCGCTTGCGCCGCCGCTTTGTGGATTTGCATCATGACTTGATGCGTAACACCGCTTCACAGAGCGCGCATGCCGTCATGGAGATGCTCTCTCAGCACGGTAGGCTGTAACATGCCGGCACTGCCTTCGGCACCATCTATCCCAGTCATGCCTTCATTATTCGACATCGAGGGTGAGTTGATCTGTGGCGTTGATGAAGCGGGCCGCGGTCCCTTGGCGGGACCTGTTTTTGCTGCAGCCGTTATTCTTGACCCTAACTCTCCTCTGGCGGGTTTGCGCGACTCAAAAAAACTGACTGCTCAACGTCGCGAAGAATTGGCAGTGATGATTAAGCGTGATGCCTTGTCGTGGTCCATCGCGCAATGTTCAGAAGCAGAAATCGATGAGCTCAACATCTTGCAAGCTACTATGCTTGCCATGCGCAGAGCGATTGAAAGCTTATCAATCACACCCACGCTTGCGCTGATCGATGGTAATCGTTGCCCTGTTTGTAGCGTGCGAACTGAAGCCATCATCAAAGGTGACGATAAAGTGTCACAGATTTCAGCGGCTTCGATTCTCGCTAAAACTGCGCGTGATGCGGCGCTGATGGTAATGCACAAAAATTATCCCAATTACGCTTTTGATCAGCATAAGGGCTATCCCACTGCACTGCATCTTCAGCGCTTGCGCGAGCATGGGGTATCTCCAGTTCATCGGCGATCATATGGCCCGGTGCGTGACTTACTTAATCTTGCTGATCGCAGCCAATGACGCTTCGACAAATTAGTTCGCGCGATAACCCTCAATATAAGTTGTTGCGGCAGCTCGCGACGAGTTCGCAAGCTCGACGCAAACAAGCTAAGACCTTGCTTGATGGTGTGCATTTATGTCAGGCGTGGTTGCATCATCGTGGCCAGCCTGAATTGTGTGTGGTCGGCGAGAGCGCTAGCAGTCATCCTGAAGTCAGCAGTATTTTGAAAGAGTGCGCTGACTTAGGAGCGGATTGCATGGTTTTGCCCGATGCCTTATTCGCTGCATTAAGTCAGGTTGAGCAGGGCGTTGCGTTGATGTTTGTTGTGAGCACCCCTTCCAATACTCCCCTCGCATCGTTAGATCAGTCATGCGTATTGATTGATGCTGTTCAGGATCCGGGTAATTTAGGTTCGATACTGCGCACTTCGGCAGCGGCTGGCATCAAGCAAGTGATCTGTTCTGAAGGAAGCGTGTTTGCGTGGTCACCCAAAGTTTTACGGGCGGGGATGGGAGCACACTTTCAGCTCGATATCGTTGAGCATGCTGACTTGCAGCAGTTAATCAGCGCCTCAACTGTGCCGGTCTATGCCACCGACTCGCATGCGCAAAAAACGATTTATCAAATGAATTTAACGCAGCCTTGTGCGTGGTTGTTTGGTAATGAGGGTCAGGGGATTTCAGAACTACTTTTGTCTTGCGTAACAGAGCGACTCACCATACCCCAGGAAGCGGGCGTGGAGTCATTGAATGTTGCAGCCGCGGCTGCGGTGTGTTTGTTCGAGCAAAAACGTCAGCGTCTGTCGTAGCACCATTTAATCGTAGCAGCATCACGCTATCGGTAATGGCGCTTCTATGTACACAAGCCCGGGAGCTATCCATCGCTGTGTTTCTGTGAGCCGTGCCACCATCTCTTTTGAGCAGACATGATCGAAGCGGTAATGCCGACCATCAATGATCGCGTAGCGGTAAATTTGCTGATCAAGATAATGCCCGATAGGATCGATCAAGCGCTGCGGAGTTCCTATCAAAGAGGTTTTGGCTTCGGCACGTGGTCTGAGTGGAAGACGGTAATTTCGCAGATCCGATTTAATAGTCTTGAAGCTGTCTTTTAGAGCCCAGAGCAATAGCCCAAATCCCAGCCAAAGTATCAGATCGATGGCAATCAG
>JBIIQR010000183.1:0-4230 GCA_044341985.1 Burkholderiaceae bacterium | reverse complement strand
GTGCGGCTTAACTACGCCACCAGTAATCGCTTGTAAACGTGCGTAGCCAAAGCTACCCGCTTCTGCTCTGCCAATCATCTTTGGACTGTCGTAGCCAGTGGGTGAAACAAAATTAATTGCACCACCCAAGGTGCTGTTGGCATAGCCGGATGCATTCGCTCCGCGCAAAACTTCGACATACCGCGCCGCTGAAGGATCGACCGTTTGCATGTCAAAAAATCCGTCCGCATAGTTAATGGGTATTCCATCCTGCATGACTTTTAAACCAAAGCCATGATAGGTACGGCTAAGCGCTGAGCCGCGAATCGAGATACGTGCTTCTTCCGATCCAAATCGCTCTTGTACAAACACCCCAGGAGCTAGACCCAATGAATCGACCCAGGTTGAGACACGACCTTGTTTGACCACGTCCATATCCACTAAAGAAGCACCACCTGGAATTTCTTTTATCGCTTGTGCTGCCCGCTTGATATCTGCTTGTGTTGAAATAGGTTCTGCTGTTCCAGTGACGACCACTTCGGGTAAGCGCTCTTCTGCTGATACCGATAAAGACCCCATAGCCATAAGTATCGCTACTGATACTTTGCTCAATGTAAATGACGAATTCATCAGAGAATCCTTTTATCTTTAATTTTTTAACTCAACCTTTTTTCAACTCACGATGCACGGTGCAATCGCACGGGCTAACAAATTAGTTTTTCGAGAGTCGATAAGTTGGTGGCTGTCAATCGCAATGTGTCATAGCGATAAAGCTACTCAGTGACTCCGTCCTTTCAGACGAAAATCATGAGCACCAAAGAAGGGAATTACAGCGGTGGAGCGCGGGAGAGAATGCTGTGGCCAGAAAATACCGAGGCCAAAGGCAAGGCACGTTCTGAAATAACGTCAGAGGACGTGTGAGTGACTAAAAGCTTAGATGCATCAAAGGAATCAGTAGCACCGGTGGATGCACAAAAAACGCACTGCTTATGTGCTGAGTGATGATCAAGTACTGTCGGGTCATTATTATCAACGGCCTGCTTAATCCAGTGAGTACCTGCGGTAGTACAAATTTCAAGTAAAGACTCAGTACGTTTGTTGCTGACTCCCGCCCAAGCAGGGGCCAAAGCCTGCAGCAATACGGCTGCGAGCAGAAATTTGGCGAACCAACGAAGAGAAGTCGTGTGAAGTTTCATCGGGCGGGAATATAACACAGAAATTATTGCCATTTAAGCATGCGATGTATCAGCACTGTGTTCTCTCATTTCGCACACATCCAATCATAAAACCCTAAATTCAGCAGCCATCCCACGTTACTGCGCCTAACTCACCTGTTGTAAACGCCCTATCCTTCCTAGGGTTGGTATGATGCCGTTTTACCTTAGGTCGCCTAACTATGAACGATCCAACCGGCATAACTACTCTGAATTACATCAATGGTGACCATTATGTGGGCCAAGTAGAAGATGACTGCTACAACGGGGTCGGCACCTACAAATTCGCTAACGGCGCTGAGTACGTGGGCGAGTTCTTAAATAACCACTATCACGGCAAAGGTACGTTTAAATACGCCAATGGTGACGTCTACAACGGACAGTTTGTGGAGGGGCAATACGATGGTAAAGGTAGTTACGCCTATGCTAATGGCGATAGCTATGTCGGAATGTACGAAGACAATAAACAAAATGGCCGGGGCATTTTTGTATACGCCAATGGTGACCGATATGAGGGCGATTTCAAGGACGATAAATTTGATGGGCAAGGGTCGCTAATTTTTAAAAGCGGCAGTAAGTATGTCGGCCAATTTCAAGCAGGTCGCCCCGATGGTCAAGGCACCTACACCTTTAAAAATGGCGATGTCTATAAAGGCACTTTTAAACGCGGCGACAAGCATGGCGAGGGAATTGAGACCTACGGCGATGGGCGACCTAAAAGACAGGGGCAGTGGAAATCAGGCCAATTTATAGGCTAGTACGCTACTACCAACCCATTTCAAATGAAGAGCTATTTAGGGGCAAGTCATGGCGAGTAATCTGCCGGTTCAAGATCCACTGAGCGATGAAGAAATCGAAGCACTTGATGATTTTTTGTTGGACGCCGAGGGCATTGATGAATCGATGAATGTATCGATGCTTGATGGATTTTTAACCGCTCTTATCTGCGCTCCAAAACTCATGATGCCTAGTGAATGGATACGCTGGGTATGGGACACAGAACACGGCAAAGATACTCCTAACTTCAGCTCTGAAGATGAGTCTGGTCGTATTCTTAGTATGCTGATGCGTCACATGAACGACATTACGCGCACGCTTTCCCAAGCACCTGAATACTACGAGCCTCTGCTTCTGGAAAACATCAACAATGGCAATCCCATACCCATTCTCGATGAATGGTGCATGGGCTTCGTAAAAGGTATGAGTCTAGATGAAGAGGGATGGTCCGACATCGCTGTGGCTAATCCGCAGTGGCTATCCACTATTTTTTTATATGGAACAGAAAAAGGTTGGGAAACTCTTCTTGCGAAAGACATTCCTCTGGAAGAGCATATCGCGATGTCTGAACGATTAACCACCGACGTGTTAAATATTTATGCAGGTCTCAAAGCCCTGCGTGAATCGCAAATTTCACAAGCACGACCTAGTACTGTCAGCAAACGTGACCTGAGCAGTGACAACGATATGCCAGACTTGGCTGGCTTATGCCCCTGCGGATCAGGTAAAAAATTCAAACTCTGTCACGGCGAGCCCGGTCGTCTACATTAGACGAATGAAAGATAGCGCTGTCATCATCGGAGCCGGCGTTGTCGGATTAGCCTGTGCCCGTGCGCTGGCCCGCGCAGGAGTCGACGTCATCATTTTGGAACAGCACAATGATTTCGGTACCGAGACCAGTGCGCGCAATAGTGAAGTTATACATGCCGGCATCTATTACTCACACGGCTCCTTAAAAGCAACTCTGTGCGTTGAAGGTAAAGCACTGCTCTACCAATTCTGCAAAGACTATGGCGTAGACCATCGCCAGTGCGGAAAACTCATCGTCGCCACCACCGCCGTTCAAGAAGCGCAACTACACACCATCAAACAAAAGGCCGAAGACAATGTCGTCTACGATTTAGTTTTAATCAATCGTGCGCAGGCACAAGCGCTTGAGCCAGAGGTTGAATGTACGGCTGCCTTGTTTTCACCGTCAACCGGCATTATCGATAGTCACGGTCTCATGCTTGCCATACTCGGTGATGCTGAGAGTCATGGTGCGGTGCTCGCTGTGCGAACTCCGGTTGAGCGCATCATCGCCCAAAATAATCACTTTGAGGTACTGACAGGCGGCGACGCACCCACCTCCATTAGCGCTAACATCGTTATTAATTCTGCAGGATTGCATGCAGCAAAAGTAGCCGCGAGTATTGAAGGACTAGCGACACAACACGTACCCACAATGCGCTACGCAAAAGGGAATTATTTCTCACTCAGCGGTAAAGCGCCATTCTCTCGGCTGGTTTATCCGATACCTGAACCCGGCGGCTTAGGTGTGCACTACACCATTGATATGGGTGGACAAGGTCGCTTCGGCCCGGATGTACAGTGGATAGATGAGATTGATTATCAGGTCGATGCTAAACGCAGCGAAAAATTTTACGATCAGATTCGACGCTACTGGCCCAAGCTACATGACGGCGCACTGCAACCTGCTTATTCAGGTATACGCCCAAAATTAGTGAGCGCCGGCGAGGCTGATGCCGATTTTTTTATTCAAGGTCCGCAGCAACATGGCTTATCGGGATTGATCAATCTCTATGGTATCGAGTCACCTGGCCTAACCTCTTCATTAGCCGTAGCAGAAAAAATTATTAATACGATCGCTCATACCACGTAAGCCTTACCCTCATCGGAGTAAGATTCGCAAAGTCTCTAGCTATCGCCACATCAGACCTCATCATTGGCACACCGTTGATAAAATACATACGCCACCCTTCTAAATAGGGTGCACGTGATGAATCAAATTCGTGGCGTCTTAGCCTGTGACTACTCTCAGTGGAGCGCCTGAGCTCGCGAGCCATTTACCCGCTTTATCCTGCATAACCACATCCACTCCCCACTGACGCGCTTTTGCAATAACACGATCTTTGGGAGTCATGAAAAATACTTTGGTTAAAGCATCAGCCACAACACAACTCGACGCGATCACTGTTACGGACGACCACTGCGCGGGAGAAAAGCCTGTGTGAGGATTCAGTATGTGATGGTAGCGATG
>JBIIQR010000182.1:0-4245 GCA_044341985.1 Burkholderiaceae bacterium | reverse complement strand
GCCGACAATACATACGTGATTTCAGCAGTAAGTAATCATACTTAGTAGGATCGAGACCAACGCAGCTGAAAATGCCCATATCAAAGGGTTCGGTGCGTTGCTCGCAAATGACGATCAGGGCATCGATGGTGTCAAATAAAACGGTGCGTCCCATGCTGGCTTTGGCGCCGGTGTAGATTGGGCCAGTAACGATAAATTCACCATCACTTTTTGCGCGCAAGACTCCTACCAGAGATAGCGATTTTTTTTTCTTGGTTTGGTGAGCGAGCTGAATGTGATTACCTAAATCGAGTCGCACTACATCCGTTGGGCGCAGCTTCCACAAGCGCTGTACCGCTTTGGGATCGCAAATCGGACCCACCACAATCGGTGTGAGATGTTTAATAAGTGCTGTCGCGAACACATCCATGGTGTCGCAGGTGCCACCCGACATCACATTGTCGCTATGATCTAGTAGCAGTACCGGGCCATCACCTTCACTCTTTTGCAATTCGCGGGCACGCTCTAAGGATTCTTTCAATGGGGCGCTGTGATACACAAAACCCTCACGTTCTTGCCAGACTTGCTGCGCGATGCGGTTTGCTACTGATTCAGCCAATGGTTCATCGTTGTCTGTCACTACGATGACCGACATGCCTGCATCTGCAAAATCAGCTAATGAAAATCCGGCCATGATGGAGACAGCTAACACGCCTTGTTCTAGTTCGGCTTGGCGTGCCGCTTCCACGGCTCGTTGCATAGATCCTTCGTTGGTGTTGCTGCGCAGTGTGTGTGACAGCAGCGGCAGTTGTTTCCAGCGAGTGATAGGACGCGATTGACCGGACAGTAAGTCCATCATCAATCGTCCAGCATGCTCCCCAGTTTCGGCCATATCAACATGCGGATAGGTTTTGAAGCTGACGATGATGTCGGCATGATCCACTATCGTTTGCGTGACATTGCCATGCAAATCGAGCGCAACGGCAATCGGCACATCGAGTGCAATCGCGCGAATTTTTTTTAAAAGTTCACCCTCGCCATCTGCGGCATTTTCGGCGACTAAGGCGCCATGCAGGTCGAGCAAAATAGCGTCAGGTTGTTCGCTCAATGCATCAAGTATGCGTTGAATTAATTCGGTGTAGGCTTCAGCGGCGACTGTGCCACTTGGGTTGGCTGTTGCTGAGAGTGGTGTGATGAGTTGATGATCAGGTTGCGCTTCAGCCAGACGAATGAATGCGCCCATCGCGGTCCGCGCATGACGCTGGTCATTCAGTGCATCGTCGCCATACAAAGGCTGAAACGACTCTAACGGCGTAGTTACCGGTGAGAAGGTATTGGTTTCGTGGTTGAAGCGGGCAATCAGAAATTTCATCGGCGATAAACTGAATCAAGCATCCGATAGGTATGCTCTCCTAGAGGGAGAGCTTACCAGTAATGTTCGCGACACATCATGCCACCATCATGCAGTCACTACTCAACTATCAAGCCGTCTGCCGCAGTGATCGTTTGAGCAGCTTGCCATTCGGATTGCGTGGCAGGGGCTTATCTGTAAAAACAACCTGTTCAGGCACTTTGTAATCGGCTAAACGTGCTGCACAGTGTGCTTTCACAGCAGCTGAATCCACCGTTGCCTTTGGTGCGTATACATAGGCATGAACACGTTCACCCAGCACCGGGCAGGGATGTCCGACTACTGCAGCTTCGACTACGCCGGGCAGAGCCATTAAAGCGTTTTCTACTTCGACGGAATAAATTTTATAACCGCCGCGATTGATCATGTCTTTGATACGATCAAAGATACGCACCAGACCTTGGGCATCTTTCGAGCCCAGATCACCCGAGCGCCAGCAACCTTCAGCAAACCCTTTTGCAGTGGCCTCAGGATTATTCCAGTAACCGGGTACGACCATTGGGCCGCCGATCCACAGTTCACCGGATTCGCCGGGTGCGACTTCTTGGTCTTGATCGTTCATGATCCGAATCGTCGCGCACGGTAGGGTAATGCCGATACTGTCGTTATGTATGGCGGATAAACCTAATGGCATCACAGTCGCAGGTGAGGTTGATTCTGTTGAACCATAACAGTTCACGAGTGTCATGCCGGGGACGGCTTCCGCCAGCGCTTGTACTGTTGGCACGGGCATCGGTGCGCCACCAAAAGCGCCGACACGCCAGTGGGATAAATCGACGGTGCGAAAGCTAGGCTGTAGCAAGCAGAGTTGATACATCGCCGGCACCATCACTGAAAATGTGACGCGCTCACGCGCTGCGAGCGGTACAAAATCAGCCGCCTTAAATTCTGCAATCACCACTAGTGTGCCCATCACGTGGACCATTTCTGCGATCAATGCGATCAATCCAGTGACATGACTGGCAGGCACAGCGAGTGCACCACGTTCGTCCTGAGTGAGCTTCATCGTTACTTCGTAATGAACCACCGAGTGCGAAATATTCAGATGCGTGAGCATGGCCCCTTTGGGGTTGCCGGTGGTGCCTGAGGTGTAGAGTATGCAGGCGCAGTCTTCTTCATTGACTGCAACGGTGTTCACGGTAGGGCCATCGAGTGCATGCAATGCTTCGATAGTTCCAGTAGCTTGACCCGTTGAAATACGTAATTTCAATTGGGGTGATGTAGCGGCATCTGGAATACGGTCAGTCAGTTCTTCATCAAACACAATGCCTACAGCGCCGCATTGATTGACGATATACGCCAGGCCCGGCCCTTGTTCACGCGTGCCTACAGGAACGGTGATCACGCCCAGCTTTTGTAATGCGAATAACACCGTAATAAATTCGGGGCGGTTCGATATGAACATCACCACGCGGTCACCTTGTTTCATGCCGCGTGCAGCAAAACCGTTCGCCAGTTTGTTTACTTCAGCGCTGACCTCGGCATAGCTTAGATGCTGATCATTAAAGCTAATGCATTCATGCTGCGGACGCTCTTTAACCGCACGTTCGAACATCCAGTAAAACGAAGGAGGACGATTTACAAAGCATTGAATTTCTCGTCCGTCAAAGTGAACTTCACTGCGCATAGCGGGCAGTGTTACGTGATCTTTCCAGGCTATCATTTTGTTTAAGCTATTTTAGGCAGGCTGGCGATTGGCACCGCGCTCGATCACAATTTCTGCATCGAGTAAGTTTTTAGAATGATTTAAATCAGATTGCGCAATGAGCACTGACAGATCGCCGCCGCGCAGTCCACCTATCACTTCAGATAAACGTGCGGATAATGCCGGTGCTACTCCCTCGAAGGGTTCATCAAGCAGCAATAGTTTGCGACCTATCGTCAGCGCGCGTGCTAAAGCCACCAATTTTTGCTGACCACCTGAAAGTAAAAGCGCACGACGGTGACTCATCTCTTTGAGTTCGGGTAGCACGTGATAAACAAACTCAAGTCGCGGAGCAGTATCTTCGACTTTCATCGCCCACAATGGAACGAGAATGTTTTCTTCCACGGTGAGTTCAGGAACCAAGCCACGATCTTCCGGCATATAGCCAATACCTAAAGCCGCACGTGCATGACGCGGCATGCGCGCCAGATCTTCACCATCCCAGGTGATGCGTCCGCTCCTCAGCGGTAGGTGGCCCATGATAGAGCGCAGAGTGGTTGATTTACCCGCACCATTACGACCAATGAGTCCTACCATTTGGCCGCTACCTACTTCTAATGACAGTCCGCGCAGTACCTGCACTGACTGTATCGATACATCAATGTGTTCAATCCTCAGCATGTTCTTTCCTGTCTGATAGCGTGCCGGTCACGTAGCGTTGTACGTCGGCTGAGGCTAGTGCAATGGAAGGCTTGTCGTCAGCAATCACGCGTCCGCTATAAAACGCAATTACGCGGTCGGCGTAACGATCAACGATATCCATATCATGTTCAACGAAGAGTACGGTGACGGCTTCTTGCGAAAGGGCGCGCATAACGGTATCCATCATCGGAAATTTTTCATCAGCCGATACACCGGAGGTCGGCTCGTCGAGCAGTAACACTTTTGGTTGACGCGTAAGCGCCATCGCAATATCGAGCAGTTTACGTACACCACCTGGCAATTCACCGACGGTGCGGTGGGTATGTGCAGACAATTCAAAACGCTCTAACAATTCGGCAGCGCGCTCTTGTGCAGCAGCATTACGTGCAGTGCGCCAGAAAGACAAACCGCCGGTTTGCGATGCAATGGCGACCAGCATGTTGTCGAACACCGTCATTTCTTTAAAGAGCTGTGGAATCTGAAATGAACGCGCAACGCCGAGTCGCGC
>JBIIQR010000181.1:0-4273 GCA_044341985.1 Burkholderiaceae bacterium | reverse complement strand
TGGTTTAACGCTTAAAGCGGGTTATACCGTCTATGTTTTCTATTTGACAAGGATGATTGGCATGAGTCAGAGCGTATGTGTTGTCGGTGTGGGCATGATCCCTTTTGCAAAGCCGGGTGCGAGTGAATCGTATCCCATGATGGGTGCGCGTGCCATTCGTGCCGCGTTGGCGGATGCAGGTTTGGATTACGACAAAATACAGCAGGTCTATGCCGGTTATGTGTATGGTGACTCATGCTCAGGACAGCGTGCTGTGTATGACGTGGGTATGAGTGGCGTACCCGTCATTAATGTGAACAACAACTGCTCAACCGGATCAACCGCGCTCTGGTTGGCGCGTCAGGCAGTCGCATCGGGTGCCGTGGATTGTGCGTTAGCCGTTGGCTTTGAGCAGATGAAGCCGGGTGCTTTGGGTAATGTGTATGACGATCGTCCTTCACCGTTTCAGTATTTCGATGAGCGCAGTGCAGAACTGGTTCAAAACGCCGACATACCTCTTGCACTGCGCTATTTTGGTGGTGCGGGTCTCGCACACATGAATCAATATGGAACTAAGCTCGCCACCTTTGCGAAGATACGCGCCAAGGCTTCACGTCACGCAGCCAATAATCCCTTAGCCTTGTTCAAAACCGTTGTGACAGAAGAAGAGGTAATGAATTCGCCGGTGTTGTGGCCAGGTGTGATGACACGTTTAATGGCTTGTCCACCGACCTGCGGTGGTGCCGCAGCGATTGTATGTTCAGAAGCGTTCGCTAAAAAACATAATCTTGATCACAGCATACGTATACGTGCGCAAGCAATGACCACTGATACCAGTTCTTCATTCAAAGGCGATCACAACGATATGCGTCAACTGGTGGGATACGACATGACACATGCTGCTGCTACACGTGTCTATGAAGAGGCAGGTATTGGTCCGAAAGACATAGGCGTGATCGAATTGCATGACTGCTTTGCGCACAATGAATTGATTACCTATGAAGGTTTGGGGTTATGTCCTGAAGGTGGCGCAGAAAAATTTATTGACGATGGTGATAACACCTATGGTGGTCGCTATGTGACCAATCCTTCGGGCGGATTACTGTCTAAAGGTCATCCGCTGGGTGCGACAGGTTTAGCGCAATGTACAGAATTAGTTAGCCAGTTGCGCGGAACAGCAGAACGACGTCAGGTTGACGGTGCTCGGTTAGCGTTGCAACACAACCTAGGTTTGGGTGGAGCGTGTGTTGTGACTTTATATGAGCGTGTATGAGCGTGACTAAACAAGTTGATGCGAAGGACGCAGATAACCGCGGCCCACTCGCGGGTTACCGGTTGATTGAATTTGTTGGATTAGGTCCGGGTCCTTTTTGCGCCATGATGTTGGCCGATATGGGTGCGGAAGTTATTCGCATTCATACGAAAAACGGCAAACCTTCGCTCGATTTATTAGATACGCGTTTTGATGTCATGGCCCGGGGTCGTCGATCACTGGCGATCAATTTAAAGCAAGCAGGTGCGCTTGAACTCATGCTGTCACTGATTATGAAAGCGGATGGCTTGATCGAAGGATTTCGTCCCGGCGTGATGGAGCGTTTAGGTTTGTCACCTGACGTCTGTTTTAAGCACAACCCACGTTTAGTGTATGGACGAATGACAGGTTGGGGGCAGTATGGACCACTGGCGCAGGCAGCAGGCCATGATTTGAATTATGTCGCTTTGTCGGGTGCATTGCATGCGATGGGAAATGACCCCGAAACACCACCACCGATTCCATTGAATTTAGTCGGTGATTTTGGCGGCGGCGGCATGATGCTCGCGTTTGGGATGGTGTGTGCATTACTCGAAGCGCAAAAATCAGGCAAAGGGCAAGTGATTGATGCGGCGATGACGGATGGCACGGCCTTATTGACCGCGATGTTTCGTGGCTTTAAAGATGGTGGTTCGTGGAAGACCGAGCGACATGCGAATTTTCTTGATGGTGCTGCGCATTACTACGACAATTACCGCTGTGCTGATGGTAAGTACGTCAGCGTCGGTGCGATTGAGCCAAAGTTTTATGCGTTGTTGCGAGAAAAAATTGGCGCTACTGATCCGGTATTTGATGCGCAAGATGATCAATCACAGTGGCCTGCACTTAAAGCAAAGATTGCCGCTATTTTTATGACGCGTTCACGCGATGAATGGTGTGCTTTACTCGAAGGTAGCGATGCTTGCTTTGCGCCTGTGCTCGATTGGGATGAAGCCGTAACGCATCCGCATAATCAGGCGCGTGAGACTTTTATTACTATTGATGAGGTCATTCAGCCGGCACCCGCACCACGATTTTCGCGCACACCTGCGCCTACCCCGGGGCCTGTGGCTAGTGCGGGTCAACATACAGAAGACATTCTGCGTGATTGGGGTATTGATCACGCAGTCATTGCTGCATGTCGTTCGACGGATGCAATCTAAATGAAAATGAAGACGCTATGACAGCACTGGTAAAACTAATTCATCATCCCGACGGCGTGGTTGAATGCGTATTGAACCGACCCGACAAGATGAATGCGCTATCGAATGACTTGATTGATGAAATCATTCGTGTCGGTGAATCGCTAGTTGTGGATAGCCACATTCGTGCAGTCATAGTGCGCGGTGAGGGTCGCGCTTTTTGTGCCGGTATTGATCTTGAAAGTTTGCAGCACATGCTCGCTGATAAAGAACGATCGGTATCTTCTCGCTTAATGGAGCGTACGCATGGGGACTCGAATCGCTTTCAGCGTGTTGCTATGGTTTGGCGCGATATTCCTGTACCCGTGATTGCCGCTATTAATGGCGTCGCATTCGGAGGCGGTATTCAGATTGCCTTGGGCGCGGATATACGTTTGATTGCACCCGATGTGCGTATGTCGGTGATGGAGATTAAATGGGGTTTAGTACCCGACATGGGTGGTATGGTGCTGCTGCGTGGCTTGGTGCGTGATGATGTGGCGCGCGAATTAATTTATACCGGCAGAATTGTTGATGCACCTGAAGCGCAGGCCATAGGATTGGCTACGCGTGTGGTGGATGATCCGGTAGCGGCTGCGATGAGCTTAGCAAAAGAATTGACTCAGAAAAGCCCGACTGCATTGCGTGCAGCGAAACGTTTGATGGGGCAGTGGGCCATCGCATCTGATCAAGATTTACTGCTGGCAGAATCAGAAGAGCAAGGACATTTGTTGGGTGCTGAACATCAGATAGAAGCCGTCACAGCGAATTTACAAAAACGTGCGCCTGTATTTATCGTTAAAAACTAACCGGCGATGCCGTTTTGGTTGATTATCAAGATTACCATTGAGGTTCACATGAGCTCTATGTTCAATCCCCCCCATCCTGGCCTGATGCTACGAGATGATATTTTGCCCGCTTTGGATCTGCAGGTGGGTGAAGCTGCAGCCCAATTAGGCGTTGATCGAACTACTTTGTCGAAGGTGCTTAACGGGCGTGCTTCCATTAGTCCTTCGATGGCGCTTCGCATAGAACGCTGGTTAGGGCGCGACCATGGAGGTGCGGCAGAGGTTTGGTTGGCTCAGCAAGCAGCGTACGATTTGTGGCAGGCACGGCAAGCGATCAAGGCGACCAAAGGTCTTGCGGGCGTTAAGGCTCTCAAACTGCAACCTGCTTGAAGTGGAGTGTTACGTTTTACTTTTTTTGAGGTTTAACCATGAGTTCACATGAAGCCGTACTTCTGAGTATTACTGATGGCGTAGCGAGACTTACGCTCAATGAACCTGCCCGATTAAATGCCTTGTCGCTGGCGATTATGGATGGCTTATTTGAGTCTTTAGCGCGCTTGCGCGCTGATAAGTCTGTGCGCGTGTTGCAAATTACGGGGGCAGGAAAAGCGTTTTCTGCTGGGGCTGATCTAGAGATCATGAATGCGGAGCAAACCCATGTCGGTGAGTTAACGCGAGGTGAGTGGACCGATCTGCAGATGCGCACTCGCCATAACCGTTTGATTACCGAATTGCGGGAATTACCGTTTCCAACGCTGGCGGTACTCAATGGACCTGTAGCCGGAGGCAGTGTGGGGATTGCGCTTGCGGCCGATATTGTGATTGCTGCGCGTTCTGCTTATGTGTATCTACCTTTTATGACTTCACTCGGGATTGTTCCTGATATGGGTAGTAGCTGGTTTTTACCACGTTTGATTGGTGTGGGCCGCAGTGCTGCGATGACCTTATTAGGCAATCGCATTAGCGCCGAACAGGCTGCTGCCTGGGGAATGATTTGGGCGTGCGTCGATGAAGACAAACTTGAAGCAGAAGCA
>JBIIQR010000180.1:0-4277 GCA_044341985.1 Burkholderiaceae bacterium | reverse complement strand
TGGTAATAGTGGCAATGATCGGAGGATGTAACGAGCTCGATGCTTTGCTGCGCTCTACGTTTCGCCTATCGGAAACGATGACCTGCCAATAGTTTAGGCAGAGTTTTTCAACGAACTTTTCTGCTACTCCATCTCAAAAATGAAGACGTTTTTTAGAGATCGCGTTCATCGAATAGGCTAATGGTTTGGATTTTGTCGGCGAATGAGTGCGACTGATACTGGTCAATCTGGACTCTGATCGTTGAATCTCGCGCAAAAAATGTCCACATGGTGTCCACAGTAAAAAGAAAAACGGGTTAGCACTTGTGGCGCTAACCCGTTGATTTTGCTACTTTTTGTACTGGTGCGGCCGGCAGGAATTGAACCCACGACCCCTTGGTTCGTAGCCAAGTACTCTATCCAGCTGAGCTACGGCCGCGAAGGGCAAGATTATAACACTAGAAAAACTCGCTAGGCACGATCTGGTTAATGATCTGGTCGCGCGCGAGGGGTAGAAAAGAGAAGTGCTATTTGAATAGCAGATCTTCTACAGATCATTGGGGCAGGGAAAAGGTTCCAACGATCAGCGTATTGCGTTTCTTGAGCTCAGACAGATGCCTTTTTGTGCTTGGCATGCGCTTTGTGTTTTTTGTGCGCTTTGGATTTCTGATGTGACTTGCCATGCGTGCCCTCGTGGTGGTTTGCGAAAGTAGAGCCCGAGAAAAAACAAATCATGATGGCGACTAGTACGTTTTTCATGTAAACCCCTTGGTTGAACTTGCCAAAAATTTATCGGTATCAAATTTATGTAAAAACGTAAAAGCTTGTTTTGCCTGAAGTTATGTGAAGCCCACTGATATCTAGGCGTTTTAATTCTTTCATAGTTTTCTGTCTTGGCGGAAAATCGACTCTCAGTTTAAATAGCCATCTAGCAGGGGTCAACATGTATGTCCCGCCACACTTCGACGTATCCAACCCCGAGGTCTTGCATGATCTGATCGCGCACCACCCATTGGGTGTGCTGGTTACACAGAGTGACTCGGGTTTAAACGCTAACCATATTCCATTTGAGTTAGATGCTACGGGTTCAATGCAGGGCATCCTAAGGGCGCACGTGGCGCGAAACAACTCAGTGTGGCAGCTTTCTACGAATGGCGATGAAGTGTTAGTCGTGTTCCAGGCAGAGGATGCGTATATTTCACCGAACTGGTATCCCAGCAAACACGAAACACATCAACAAGTTCCAACTTGGAATTATCGAGTCGTGCATGCCTATGGAAAAATAGCTATTCATGACGATGAGAAATATGTGCGTGCACTGGTGGGTCGTCTAACCAAAAAGCATGAAGCAAGTCAGCCTAAACCTTGGAAAATGAGCGATGCACCCCGTGACTATATGGAGATGATGGTCAAATCCATTGTGGGTATAGAGATTGAAATTACACGGATGATTGGAAAATTTAAGCTAAGCCAAAATCGTGAAAAACGTGATCGTCTGAATGCGGGTCAGGTGCTGGTAAAGCAGGGGAATGAGATTTTAGGAAAAGCTATGCTGGATGTCATCCCGCCGAAGTAAGGCTGTGCTTTACTTTATGTATCGTTCAAAAGAAAAGCGTGCCGTAACCTAATACTAAGCACGCAAAAGTTTAATCTCTTGATTGATTACTTCATTCATTTATCACTGGCTTTAACGGCTTTGCTCATCAGTTTTGCGACGAGCATCTTCTGTTGGGGCTAGCGCTATCCAACCTTTTTCACGCATAGATTGCAGGCGGCCATGAAGCATGGCGGGTGATCCTAATTCAGATTTGTTCATTAGATCTTTGACCGACAGTCGCGCTTTCATTACGTGCGCATCGGCAACAATTTCTAGTATTTTTTCTTCGATGGGTTCCAAGCTGATCAAAAGCGGGAACTCTTTTATTGCTTTTGCTAGATGCAGAAAACGTAGGTATGCACTGGTTGATTTTGGCTTCATTGAGTTTCTGTTTAGGATGAGAATTTTTGTTGATTTAGGCTAGGCTTACTGGCCGTTTTTTGTGCCCTTATTTTAATGCCTTTAGCGGGTCAAGAAAAGTTATAAAACTCTATAAAGAATTATCAAATTAAATATTTTTTAGCGAGTGTTGTAAATTAATTCAAAAGTTTAAACATATGGTTAATAAACCATTTGATGACGAGGGCCTATAATCTTAATTATTAAAAGAATTTTGCTTATCTACGTTTAGGAAATAATGAACAATTCCGCTTATGTCATACCGAAAGAGCGCCTCCCATCTGGAAAAGAGATTCACCGAATTGTCGTCGTCGGCGGTGGCGCTGGTGGATTAGAGCTTGTTACTCAGCTCGGAGATTCGCTGGGTAAATCTAGAAAAGCCCAAATCATACTGGTCGATAAATCAGCAACCCATATTTGGAAGCCGCTACTGCATGAGGTTGCGGCAGGCAGTATGGATCCCAGCGCACATCAATTGGAATACGTAGCTCAAGCGCGCTGGCATAACTTCGAGTTTTATCAAGGGGCATTAATGGATGTGAGTCGCGATGAAAAGTGCCTTCGCGTAGCTCCGGTCCTTGATGAAAATCAGAATCTGATACTTCCGGAGCGAGTTATTGCCTACGATACGCTAGTGCTTGCTATTGGCAGTGTGACGAATTTTTTTAATGTGCCAGGTGCTGAGCAGCATGCGATGGCCGTTGATACCGTCACTCAGGCAGAGACGATACGCAAACGTATTTTGTCGGCGTGCATGCGTTCGCAAAGTAGTGCTTACCAATCGGTTGATGCACCGGTAAAAAAAGTGCATCTAGTAATTATCGGAGGCGGTGCAACGGGCGTTGAATTGGCCGCTGAGTTACGCAATACGGCTGAAGTTCTTGCGGCATATGGCTTGCATAAATTAGATCCACAAAAAGATGTGCAGATCACCTTAGTAGAGGCGGGACCGCGTATTCTTCCGCCCTTACCAGAAAAAATTTCAATAGAAACGGCCCGACTACTTGGGTATCTAAATATTGATGTGATGACTGGAGATCGGGTAACGCAAGTTACGCCTGATGCCGTCCTGACGGCCAGCGGTAAATCCTTACCCAGTGATCTCACTGTATGGGCAGGTGGTATCCGTGTTCCACTGGTCTTGAATGGCATTGGATTAGAAACGAATAGTATTGGGCAGATTATTGTTTCCAACACGCTGCAATCGGTGTCGGATAACGATATCTTTGCTTTCGGAGATTGTGCGGCGTGTAGTTGGGGTGACGCAGGAAAAACTGTGCCGCCACGAGCACAGGCAGCTCATCAACAGGCTTCAACCTTAGTCAAGAGTATGCATCGCCTATTGGCAAAAAAATCGCTGCCGGTTTTTACTTATCGAGACTATGGATCGCTGATATCGCTGGGTAATTACGAAGCGGTTGGAAATCTGATGGGACGTATGGTGGGACGCTCGGTGAAGATTCAGGGATTTTTAGCAAGGATGCTTTATCTATCGCTGTACAGAAATCATCAAATGGCCTTGCATGGATTTTTTAGAATGGCAGTCGACGCATTCGTCGATTGGCTTAGGCACAACACTAAGCCACGAGTAAAGTTGCACTAACCACACCAACTGCATAAATTGCAGTTGCAGGTGTGCGCTTGGTGAGGACTTATCTTCTTGGTGAAGAAGTACGTTTCGCTTGTCCTTCAATATGGCGGAAAGTAATCCGGCCCTTGCTTAGATCGTAAGGTGATAATTCAAGGGTAACTTTGTCACCTGCCAAAATACGAATGTGATGCATACGCATTTTTCCGGCGGTGTAGGCGATTAAGGTGTGACCGTTTTGTAGTGTGACGCGATAACGTGAGTCGGGCAACATCTCATCAACGACTCCCTGCATTTCAAGCATTTCTTCTTTGGCCATAGTGCTCCAGCAATGTGCGATAGGTTAAACCCGCAGAGGGGGTTTTTATCAAGGAGTGCTGGAGATGGTTACCGTTACGTTGAACGTTGCGGTTGGTCAGCTTTCACGCGGCTTGATCGGAGGGCGGTTCGTTCGGGGAGCGAACCTACGCGCGCATTATAGTCGCTTTATCCCTTTCAGACCTCAAATTCACTAGTCGCTCGTTTTAAGAGCACTGTGAATGGCTGAACTAGCAGTTAAAACGAGTCTGAGTTCTATCAAGCTTCTAGCGTACGCACATCATTCAACGTGGCACAGCAGGCGGCGGTGGAGAAGGGGGTGGTGGGGGTACTGGCGCGCCGGGTGGTGGAGTTTTGGGTGCAGATCGTTGTTCGGTCGAGAACATACCCGCTGGG
>JBIIQR010000179.1:0-4286 GCA_044341985.1 Burkholderiaceae bacterium | reverse complement strand
TAGTACCCGTCGAATCCGGTTCAAAAACGCTCAAAGATGCACTCAACGAAGCGATGCGTGACTGGGTCACGAATGTAGAAAATACTTTCTACATTATCGGCACCGTTGCAGGCCCTCATCCTTATCCGATGATGGTTAGAGATTTTCAATCAGTGATTGGTAATGAATGTATTGAACAAATGCCTGAGCTGATTGGTCATCAACCTGATTACGTGATGGCGTGTATTGGTGGTGGTTCGAATGCGATGGGTATTTTCTATCCCTACATTAATTACAAAGATGTGAAGCTGATCGGCGTTGAAGCGGCAGGTGAAGGGATTGCAACAGGTAAGCATTCGGCATCACTGGGCGGCGGTATTCCCGGTGTTTTGCATGGTAATCGCACCTACCTGCTGCAAGATGAAAATGGGCAGATTACTGAGACGCACTCTGTATCTGCGGGCCTGGATTATCCGGGTGTCGGTCCGGAACACGCATGGTTGAAAGATAGTGATCGCGCTCAGTATGTGAGCGTCACCGATGAAGAAGCTGTGAAGGCTTTTCATGATTGCTGCCGCATTGAAGGCATCATTCCTGCGCTCGAATCAGCGCATGCGATTGCCTACGCTGTGAAATTTGCAAAGACGCTGCCCAAAGATAAATCGATTTTGATTAATTTATCGGGTCGTGGAGACAAAGATATGCATACCGTGCAGGAATATGACAGAGAGCATGGGGGTGATAGCGGCGCGAAGCATTAAGTCATTGCGCTCGCTTTTCTCTACAACGTTCCTATTGCACGGGTATTTTTCATGTCACGAATAAAACAAACCTTCGATAAGCTGGCTTCGCAAAAGAAGAAAGCTCTCATTCCTTTCATCACCGCGGGCGATCCAGCGCCCGATATGACCGTTCCTTTGATGCACGCCTTAGTAAGAGGCGGGGCCGATATTTTGGAACTCGGTGTGCCTTTCTCCGATCCTATGGCAGAAGGGCCTGTCATTCAGCGTGCCTGCGAGAGAGCACTGACATTCGGTGTGGGCTTGCGCGATGTGCTCGGCTACGTTCGAGAATTTCGCAAAGAGAATAAAGATACGCCGGTCGTATTAATGGGTTACGCCAATCCGATTGAGCGTATGGGCGTTCCAACGTTCATCGCTGAATCCAAAGCAGCCGGTGTTGACGGTGCGATCGTGGTTGATTACCCACCGGAAGAATGTGAAGAGTTTGCACATGCATTGCGTGCAGTGGATATGGATCCGATTTTTCTATTGGCTCCCACATCGTCTGAGCAACGCATTCGTCAAGTGGCAGAAATTAGTAGCGGCTTTTCATATTACGTCTCCTTGCGCGGCGTAACCGGAGCCGCGAACATCGACACGGCCGAAGTTGCTAGCCGAATCGCTGAAATTCGCAAGCACGTCAAACTGCCGATTGGTGTGGGTTTTGGTATTCGTGATGCCCAAACAGCCAAAGCAGTAGCTTCGGTGTCCGATGCCGTGGTGATTGGTAGTCGCATCATCCAGGAACTGGAAAACACGCCCAAAGATAAAGCAGTCGCAGCGGTTCAAGAATTTTTGTCGGGAATACGCGCCGCTATCGACGAATTATCCGTCTGATGTTTGGTTCACATTAGCTACCAAATGCCAAGCTGACAGCTGCCGTGGGCGCCGGTTACAATACGGCGCAACGCGGCCACCAGTCGTTTTAAGAAAGAGAGCCCCCATGAGCTGGCTAGAGAAATTGCTCCCCCCTCGTATTCAACGTTCTGATGCATCGACTCGGCGTTCCGTTCCGGAAGGTTTATGGGTCAAGTGTCCTTCTTGTGAAGCGGTGCTGTATCGGACGGATTTGGAATCGAATCAGCAGGTCTGCCCTAAGTGCGATCACCACATGCGAATTCGGGCACGTGAGCGGCTTGATGCGTTGCTAGACCAAGAAGGTCGCTATGAAATCGGTCAGGAAATTTTGCCGGTGGATACACTCAAATTCAAAGATTCAAAAAAATATCCGGAGCGATTGAAATCGGCATTAGATGCGACCGGTGAAACCGACGCCTTAATTGTCATGGGTGGAGCCATCATGACATTGCCGGTAGTGGTTGCCTGTTTCGAATTTGAATTTATGGGTGGTTCAATGGGTGCTGTCGTTGGCGAGCGTTTTGTTCGTGGTGCGCAGACTGCATTGGAGCAAAAAGTCCCTTTCATCTGCATTACCGCAACTGGCGGTGCGCGCATGCAAGAAGGTTTACTGTCGTTGATGCAAATGGCTAAAACCACATCGATGCTGACTAAACTGGCCGAGAAAAAACTGCCGTTTATTTCAGTGTTAACTGATCCTACGATGGGCGGTGTATCCGCATCGTTTGCCTTTATGGGTGATGTGGTGATTGCCGAGCCTAAAGCCTTGATTGGTTTTGCAGGTCCGCGCGTGATTGAAAATACCGTGCGCGAAAAACTGCCCGAAGGTTTTCAGCGCTCCGAATTCATTATTCAAAAAGGCGCTATCGATATGATTGTTGATAGACGCAAGATGCGTGAAGAAATTGCGCGTCTGCTGGCGCTGCTGCAGAACCAGCCACCTGAAGTGCTTGCCTGAACTCAGCTTCAGGCATATTAACCCGGGCAGGCTGTCCGGGTTTTTCATTTTTATCTTAGCTAATTCGATCTAATTTCCATGCAAGCCACTAATTTGTCACTTAACGATTGGCTGCTGCGCTTAGAGAGCATGCATCCCAAAGCCATCGATATGGGGTTAGATCGCGTTGCTGCAGTAGCTCAAATTCTTGAAGTGAAATTTACTTGCCCCGTAATTACTGTCGGCGGAACCAATGGTAAGGGCTCGACCTGCGCCATGCTTGAATCCATTTTGCTGCAGGGTGGCTACCGTGTTGGTCTGTATACCTCACCGCATCTTCTACATTTCAATGAGCGCGCACGTATCAATGGTGAATTGGCCTCGGATGACGCTCTATGCGCCGCGTTTGAAAAAGTCGAAGCAGCACGACGTGATATATCGCTGACCTATTTTGAATTTTCGACGCTAGCTATTTTGTGGCTGTTTGCCGAAGCCGGTCTTGATGCCGTGATTCTTGAAGTGGGTTTGGGAGGTCGGCTAGACGCCGTCAATATCATTGCTGCCGACGTCGCGATTGTGACTAGCGTTGATCTCGATCATCAAGAGTATTTAGGCGATACGCGCGAAGCGATAGGTTTTGAGAAGGCCGGTATTTATCGAGCTGGCCACACGGCCATTTGTAGCGATCCAGCACCACCTGCTTCACTTATCGACCACGCCACGAAAATAGGTGCCGATCTCTGGCTGTTTGGGCGTGACTTTAATTATTCAGGTGATCGACAGCAATGGAACTATGGAGGGCGCAGCCTGCGTCGTAATTCATTAGCCTATCCTAGCTTGCGCGGCGCTAATCAGTTATTGAACGCTAGTGCAGCCTTAGCTGCGTTGGAGGCCTTGCGCGATCGCCTGCCTTTGGGAGCGCAAGAGGTGCGCAATGGTTTGGTGATGGTCGAACTGCCCGGTCGTTTTCAGGTGCTGCCGGGGCGACCCCAAGTCATTTTGGACGTGGCACACAATCCGCATGCGGCCGCCACATTGGCTCAAAATTTAGACAATATGGGTTTTTCCCCCTTTACCTATGCCATCTTTGGGGCGATGTCGGACAAGGATGTGCTTGGGGTGATTTCTCACTTAAAAGACAAAATCGATCATTGGTATCTCACCGGACTGCCGCTGGATCGCGCTGCCGATACGGAGTATCTAGCCAATTGTCTGCAGCAAGCAGGAGTGCAAGAAAGTGCTGACAAGGGTAATGAGTGCAGTATTCGGCACTTTCCCAACCCACAAGAGGCGATTATCGAAGCTAAGAGACTAGCCACTGAGAATGATAGAATTGTGGTCTTCGGATCATTCCTCACAGTCGCCGGTGTCATGGCTCTCAAAACGACTGATTGAGCTCCGCTTGTTGCAGGTATTTTCGGGTAATTAGACGATTCATTTATGGGCTTGTTTCCGTTCTCAGGCAAAGGTAAGCAGGACGCCGACGATGATGTTGACGTCCCGGTTAGGCCAAGACGTCGTGGTAGCAAGGCGCAGGATGAGGAACCTATCGATCCCATGCTGCCGGAAAAAAAGCGTGCGCGCCGGCGGTTGATCGGTGCCAGCGCTTTGGTGCTAGCGGCCGTCATTGGCTTGCCGATGATTTTTGATTCTGAGCCCAAGCCACTCGCCGACGACATCGCGATACAAATTCCATCCCGAGACAAACCGGGTGTAGCGGTTGGCACAGC
>JBIIQR010000178.1:0-4292 GCA_044341985.1 Burkholderiaceae bacterium | reverse complement strand
CATAGCGCGGGTGAGCCTTCTGGAGTGACGTGTGACGCATGCGATAAGCATGGCGCAATGACTTCCTGCCAACCACCCTCAAAACGATACTGCGCCCAATACACCTCGCCCATCCGCGCATCTAGCAGGGCCAACACGTCGTTACCTGCACCAGCGAGTCGCGCACGCTCAGCCATCGCAAGTAAGGTCACTACAGAAGCGACGGGCAGATTGGCACCAAACGCAAGACCTTGTGCTAAACCACACGCGGTGCGCACACCGGTAAATGACCCCGGGCCTGCGCCAAACGCCAGTGCATCACACTGACTCACGTCGAGTTGCGTCTCTTCCAGTAAAGTCTGCAGTAAACGCGGCACCGTCTGCGAATGGGTCTGTGAACCTTGAGATTCACGATAAATCGGCTGATTAGCGCGCAGTAGTGCGACAGAGGCGAGATCGGTGGAGGTTTCAATCGCAATCAGGGTGGGGTAAACAGTCAGCATGACGCCATTTTACCGTGCGCGCTCCCCACATCTTGGAGCATCGTCATGCCATCACGATAACGAAGCAGCCGTAACGAGCAATAACGCTACCTCCCTACGGTAAAATAAGCCTATGAGCAGTCTGTTTCTAACTCCCGACACGTTTCCACAACTCTCCGCTGCACTCGCTTCTGGTCAGTGGGTGGTGGCCTGCTTGTGCGCCGGTTGGTGCGATGTATGCAAACAATATCGCGCGGGGTTTGATGCGCTGGCCGATCAGTATCCCGAGCAGCAGTTTGTATGGATAGATATTGAAGATCAATCCGATCTGGTCGGCGATCTGGATGTCGAGAACTTTCCTACCATCCTCATACAACGTAAAGACATCGTGGCTTTTTACGGCACGATGATGCCCGAGCCCAGACAGGTCGGACGATTACTGGAGGCTCAACTCGAACGCAGCGACGATGAACTGCGATGCGAAGCCAGCAGCACTCCCGAACGATCACTCTGGCAACAAGAATGTAATTTACTCACCAAACTGGCTGAGCTGTAAGTTTTTTAATCAGCTCAGCTTCAAAGGCAAGCTACGCAAACGCTTGCCCGTTAAATTAAACAGCGCATTTGCTACCGCAGGTGCAACCGGTGGAGTACCTGGTTCACCTACACCCTCCGGATCTGCAGTGCTATGCATGATCACCACTTCCACTTCAGGCATTTCATCGAAACGCAGCATAGGCATATCGTTGAAATTTCTTTGTACGATTTGTCCCTCACTGACTTGAACTTCACCGTATAAAGCGGCGGACAAACCATACGCAATCGCTGATTCCATTTGTTGTTCAACGATTTCAGGATTGATCACCGTACCGCAATCAATCGCGCAAGTGATTTTATGAACACGTGGTTTTCCATGCTCTAGCGACACCTCTGCCACCTGCGCCACAATGCTGCCAAAGCACGCATGCAAGGCCAGTCCATGTGCATGTCCCAGAGCCGGTTTTCCTGCGCGCTCTACTGCCGCATTCAGTACAGCGAGATGCCGTGGATGTGATGCCAACATACGACGACGAAACTCCGCAGGATCCACCTTGGCGGCATGCGCCAGCTCATCGACAAAGCTTTCTTTGAAAAAGGCGTGGTGAGAATGTCCAACCGAGCGCCACGGACCAACCGGCAAAGGTGACTCCACAATCACATGTTCACTATGTTGGTTTTCAATTTCATAGTGGTGATCAAACAGGCCTTCAGCTGAGGTCTTATCAGGGCCAAAAGGTGACAAATCAAACGCACGCTGGAGTAACTGTTGAATTGGTGCGGCCGACGCAGATTTGCTTTGCCAGGCGTTGACCTTACCCTTGTCACCCAACACAGCCACCAGTCTTGCTACACAGGCAGGCCGATAAAAATCATGGGCGATATCGTCTTCACGTCGCCACATTAATTGCACGGGAACACCCGGCATTTCTATCGCTAACGCAACCGCTTGGGCCACCATGTCAGTTTCTAGTCGACGCCCAAAGCCACCACCGAGAAAAGTTTCAGTCAAATCAATTTGATCAACTGAGATATTAGCTACGCGAGCCGCCGTAGCAGCGACTATCGATGGAGCCTGCGTCGGCACCCAAATTTTTAAACGATCATCGATAAATTGAGCCGTGCAATTAATCGGCTCCATCGGTGTATGTGCGAGGTACGGCGCACTGTATTCCGCCTTAATTGCTTTGGGCAGCTGATCATCATCAATCTCATCACCGACACTGTAATACGTAAATCCTGATTCATCGTTCAGACTCTGGCGTAGCTGCTGCATTACCGCCTGATTTGTCAGTTCTGAATGCGGCCCGACTTGCCACACAGGGGTTACTAAGTCCAGCGCACTGAGTGCCGTCCAACGACTGCCCGCTATCACTGCCACTGCATCCGGCGCACCAGATCGCTCTTGATTCAGCCTGACTACTTTTAATACACCCGGCAAGTCACTCGCCACTCGAATATCAACACTGTTCAAACGCCCGCCTAAATGCGGGCACATTAGCAGCGCGGCGTATACCATTCCCTTGGGTCTGATATCCATACCAAAGTCAGCGCTGCCATCAATCTTTGCTGGAATATCGAGTCGCGGTAGCGATTTACCAATTTGATTAAAGGCAGAGGCCTCTTTCAGTTGAAATGAGACATCGCCCAGCTCAGCAGCATCAGCAGCCAATTCGCCATAGGTGGCTTTTAATCCACGCGCATGAGTGACGCGCCCATCATTGGTATTGCACTCAGAAACGGGCACACCCCATCGATTAGCTGCGGCCAGCATCAATCGCGCTCTCGCTGATGCTCCCGCTTCACGCATAGGCAGCCAACTATCCTTGACGCTGGATGAACCTCCAGTGACTTGAATGCCCAACTCGCGTTCGATCTTACGAGATAACCACCTGCCTAAATGATGAATCGCGCTCTGATCCTCAGGATGAAATGGCAAGCCATCCGCTAACATCGAGGTGTCGCCATAGATTTTGTCCAGCGGTGCCTGCACCAATCTGATCGATGTCAATGGCACATCCATTTCTTCGGCAACCAAGGTCGGTAACGCCGTCATAATGCCTTGCCCCATTTCACTCTTTGCCAACACGACAGTCACGCGGTTGTCCTTACCCACCATCACCCATCCGTTGAGCTTGATATCCCCTTGACGCTTGTTCGGCAAAGTCGAAGTATCCAGTCGCTGCCTAGGCGGCATCAGCGCCCAACCCACGACCAGCGACCCTGCAAGCGCTGCACCGCCAATCAAAAAATGGCGACGATTGAATTGCCCCGATGGCTGGTCAAACATGACTACATCCTCAATGGTTAAGGTAAACAGACCGAATGCTAGCCGATCTTAGGAAAAGACTCATAAAACTTCTGCAATCGTCATCCAGCCATACCGACGAAGAACCACTATGGCAGGGGCACTCATGACTGAAAATTTCTTTCAGACCTTAGTTTTACTATTGCTAGTCACGGATCCATTCGGCAATGTGCCCTTGTTTATCAGCACCTTAGCGCACGTCAAACCCGAGCGTCGATCGCGCGTCGTGATTCGTGAATGCCTGATCGCCTTTTTTTTACTATTGATGTTCATGTTTGGAGGCCGCTATTTTTTGGAAGCGTTGCAGTTAAGTTCGACTTCCTTACGTATCGGTGGCGGCGTGATTCTTTTCCTGATCGCTTTAAAAATGGTTTTTCCTAGCGCTGAAGGCATTTTTGGCCCCGCGCCTGAACAAGGTGGTGAACCTCTCATCGTGCCCTTAGCCATTCCTGCGCTGGCTGGCCCATCGGCATTGGTGACCGTCTTATTGTTTTCGACCAGCCACCAGATGAGCATGTGGCTCTACGTTATCGCGCTAATGATGGTGGCCGCGGTTTGGTTGTTGGTGCTGCTTTCCGCTGAACGCCTGCTGAAAGTCCTTGGACCTGCAGTCATTACCGCCTTTGAGCGGCTGATGGGCCTAATCCTGACGGCCCTGGCAGTAGAAATGCTCCTGGCGGGCATCACCAGCTACATTCATGGTCTGAACGGAGTTAACCCCTGATCTAATCACATTAAGAGTATTAAAGTCCTTATAACCGACCTTCTACGCGCTATTATTGCGTTTTAGTCATAAATAATGGCCTGATGAAATCGCTTCGGGTCGGTCACCATGGATCAATTCAAACAAATTTCCACCTTCGTTGACGTGGTCGCACGGGGTAGCCTTTCGGCGACTGCGCGAGCTGAAGGCATTGCGCCCGCAGTGATCAGCCGTCGGCTGGACGCATTAGAGGCGCGCCTTGGCGTCAAACTCTTGCAAAGGA
>JBIIQR010000176.1:0-4340 GCA_044341985.1 Burkholderiaceae bacterium | reverse complement strand
GCAGCCAAGCTTCAGTACCATCATGACCGACCGGCGCAGAACCCACAGCCACACGACCAGCGGCATCAAATTCACGCAAGCTTGCGGTATAAAACGGGTGAATCGCAGCGACGGCAGCGCAATCGAGCGCGGTATACAACTCACGCCATTCGCGTGTCGGCACGACCGGACCAGCAGCTAAGCCCATCAAGCCCAACATCATGCCGATGATCATCGGGTCGGCTGGGAACATCTCACCGAGTAACGTGACGGTCGGTTTGTCAGTAACGCGATTGGCAGGTGCCGCTACCGGACCCGCACCAATTTCAGTACGCGCATAACGCAGCATCGCTGCAGCGAGTACGTCTTTCGCTTCTGCATGCGTAGGCACACCAAAGCCCGGCACATCAATGCCTATTACGCGGACGCCATTAATTTCTTTAGGAAGAATTTGTAGTGGTACGCCACTCGCTGTAGGCACACACAAATTGATAATCACGATCGCGTCATAACGCGCAGGATCCGCCTCTGCATGCACGGCATCGCGAATATCTTCAAACAATTTACCAGTGACCAGTGATTCCGAATCAAACGGCACATAACCCACACTGCGGCGTGCGCCGTAAAAATGCGAGGTGAATGTCAACCCATACACGCAGCATGCCGAACCAGAAAGAATGGTGGCGGTGCGTTTCATCCGCAAGCCAACGCGCAAGGAACCAAACGCAGGACACATGCTCTGCGGTTGATCGTGCGGGCCTTTAGGATAATCCTGTGCGTACTGATCCAGCGTGTCACTTTTACCTGCAGCACGTGCTGCAGCAGCTAACTGATCTTTACCTGAATGGCAGCCGACACCGTCACCTTTTAAGGCATCGGGGTTAGCTACGATCGGAATCACAGGATGAGTCATGATTACACCTCGTCGTAAACAACTTCGAGCGTGTGTTTAGTGACTTCTGCTTTACCCATCATGTCAGTGATGGTGGCAGGCTCGAGTACGACATCGCGACCGACGGTATCGGCGGAAAATAATCCCAGCAACGCATCTTGCGACATAGGCTTAGGACGCACGGGCGGTGCATCTGCGACGTTTTGCGCCAAGTTTGCGAACAACTCGCCCCACTGGCTTTCAGGACGGCCAATAATTTCGTAACTTGCGCTCTTGCGACGAATGTCTTCATTCGCAGGAATCGCTGACAACACAGGGATACCAGCGTGCTGAGCAAAAGCTTGTGCTTCGCCCGTACCATCATCTTTGTTGATGACCATGCCCGCTACGCCGACATTGCCACCGAGCTTACGGAAATATTCCACGGCTGAGCAGACATTGTTAGCTACGTACAGCGATTGCAAATCATTACTGGCCACCACGATCACTTTTTGGCACATGTCACGCGCAATCGGCAAACCAAATCCGCCGCACACCACATCGCCTAAGAAATCAAGTAAGACGTAATCAAAACCCCAATCATGGAAACCCAGTTTTTCGAGTAATTCAAAACCGTGAATGATGCCGCGACCGCCGCAACCACGACCCACTTCTGGGCCACCCAATTCCATCGCATAGACACCATCGCGTTTGAAGCAAACATCGCCAATCGCCACTGGCTCGCCCGCGAGTTTTTTCTTCGAAGATGTTTCGATAATCGTTGGGCAAGCTTTTCCGCCGAACAGCAACGATGTGGTGTCGCTTTTTGGATCGCAACCAATCAACAAAACTTTTTTGCCTTGCTGCGCCATCATGTACGACAGATTAGCGAGCGTAAAACTTTTACCAATACCGCCTTTGCCATAGATCGCGATAATTTGCGTTTCTTTGGTGGCTTCGCCCGTGTGCACTGGCGTAGGCTCTATCGCCGCTTCTGCACGCAAGCGTTCTTTTTGCATGAAATTAATCGGTGCTGCCTGTGGTTGGTTAGGCGTACTCATTATGCAGTTCTCCAGTCAAGGATCATCTTTAGACAGGTGGGATCGGTAAACGCCGTGCGATACGCATCGTCGGCATTTTTAGGGTTGCTGCGGTGTGTGATTAATCCATCGAGTGACAGCTTTCCTGATTCGGCGAGCTGACACACTGAAATAAGATCTTGCGGCTTCCATTGCGCTGCAACGCGTAAACGCGCTTCACGCAAGAAGGCCGGCGCAAATGAAAACGATAACGGCTGATCGTAAAAACCAGCGAGTACGATTTCGCAACCAGAAGCACCACGCGCGATGAGTGAATCTAAAATCTTTGGATCACCACTCACGTCGCAAATTGAACGGTAATTCGAACGTGTGTCATCTTTAGGATCCACTACGTCGTAACCTAATGCGCCAGAGCGACGGTCAGGATTGGTTTCCCACACCACCGGCTTACCACCAGCGATCACTGCAAGACGCGCAATCATGCGACCCAAGACACCATGGCCAATAATTAACTCGGGAGGCGTAGTGCCTGGAGTAGAACCCGGTACCACGTTCGCGTGATACGCCGTCGCTGCTAGCGCTAATAAGGTACCGCGCTCGCCAAGCTGATCTGAAACACGAACCACTCGCAGCGCGGGAATCACCACGCGCGAAGCGGCACCACCAAACAAACCTTTGACGTCACCAAAGCAAGCTGCGCCCGGAACGAACACCAGCTCACCTTCTTTGTAATTGGTACTGCGACCTGCTTGAGCCACACGTCCCACGGATTCATAACCCGGCACGAGCGGATAACCCATGCCAGGAAACATAGGCATACGACCTGACCACAGCAGCTTTTCCGTTCCAGTAGAGATACCGCTCCAATGAATGTCGACCACCAAGTCGTTATCCGTCGGCTCGGACAATACGAGCTCTCTGACATTCAGTTTGTGCGGCTCCTCGACCACTACGGCGTGCGCGTTCATGCCTTGCACTCCGTGCGACCTGCTTGCCTAGTTGTCTCGTATTGCAGGTTGTTCATTGCGAACCTGTCGTAGTTATCGTTTATGGCGAATACCGCGTATCCGTTTCTGCAGGGGCGGCGAGTCCAGCGCCCTTTACAGGTTGATGTGTCATTCTAAGCTGACGCTTTTTGCTGTCAAGTAATATTTACATATCCCCTTCCTTCAGAAAGGGCAGCTAATGCTGTCGATGCTTTTTTTATATCTTTTGCCGCTCAGACTAAACAGCGTGTCAGCCGACTCAAACCGCCTCGGCCACCAACATGCGAACTTGCAAAGGAATTCGGGTGGGTAGCAAACGGATTTTTCCAAATCCAGCCTTCTTCAACAGATCACTCAGCTGCTCAGCCGTGCGCGCCTGACCACGACCCATCGCTAGTAAATAGAAGCCAAAATACGCATCGCCCATCGCTTCGGCACCGGGCGTGCCCGACATAGGCTCGGCCAGCACCAGCGTTCCACCCTTAGGCAGCGCGCGGCGTATCGAACTCAGAATCGTGCTTGCGCGTTCGTCGTCATGATCGTGAATAACGCGAACTAAGGAAGCGATATCCGCACCCGTCGGCAGCGTGTCGGCCAAGAAATTACCGCCATGGGCTTGCGCTCGGTTGCTGATACCTGCGTTTTGAAAGCGCTGCTGCGCATTCGCTGCAACAGGCGGTAAATCAAACAGACTCATTTTCAAGTGCGGATGACGCTCAGCGACGCTGACTAAAAAACGTCCCTCGCCACCGCCCACATCCAGCAAATGACGATGCCCACTAAATGAAAATGCATCTAAAATTTCAGCCGCTACTAAGGGCTGCGAAGCCGACATCAAGCGCGAATAACTCGCGACTTTTTCCGGCGCGATTTCACCGGCACCGGTGAGTGCCGAATCGGCGGTGTAGGGGTAGTACTCTGAGAGTGAAGGCGGTGGTCCGATGCCACGCAACAACGACAAAGGATCGGCTAGATCGGCATACAACACTGCATGGTGTTCAACCATAGCAATCACTGCCTCGTTGTCGACTAAGGGTGCGCCCAACATACCTAAGCCATAGCGTGTGTCGCCTTGTGCATCCAGGCCACGCTTCTCAACTAACCTGAGTGATTGCGCTGCAGTCAGCAGACGTTCTGCCGCTTCACGCGTCATACCAAACTGATGCGCTAACACCGACAAACTTTGCGGACCGCGTGAGAGTGTTTTGAATAAATCCAGTTTTACGCAAGCCGCCAACACCTGCGAATAGACAAAGCCCGCGACCAGATCGAATACCTCACGCGCATGACGATGCGCGATCGGACGCGTGAGCGCAAAGCCTGAGGCCGCCCGATGAAATGCGGGGCTAGAGAGCAACCGGTCACGCCAACCCAGCAACCAATCCGTGAACGACAGCGTAGCGGCCGCCATTACGTTATGCCGAGACGCGCATCACACTCGGCGCAACCCGACGTGTGAGCTCG
>JBIIQR010000175.1:0-4343 GCA_044341985.1 Burkholderiaceae bacterium | reverse complement strand
GCCCAGCAATTTATACCTTTGCTAGGGCTGGCGGCAGAACGATTTGCTGGACGCTTCGATACCGTAGGTGTGCTAGTAGGAACAGCCGTCTATCTATCAGCCTGGCTACTTTTAACCCGAGCAGCGCTGACATAAATTATTGATGATCGGTGTACGCCATGGCATGCAGTTAGTCCGCTATGTGGACAAACTAGACTGCTCACGAGGCAAATGTGGAAATTGTGTTTTGTATGACGTGCGTAAGATGAACAACTCGGCGGAGCTTAGTTTGTTTACTATCGAAATAAACTTACTTCAACTCAATCGGGCCCGCACAGGCCCGAGTCGCCATTACAGCATCCATTAAGCAGAACGTGCAGGGATTGGACGATAAGTTGACCGGTTTCTCATCAAACTGATCAACGTCTTGTCACCCAAACGCATTTGCATGCCACGAGTAGCTACCACTACAGCAGCTGCTCTAACCGACATAGAAGCAAATTTCGCCAAGTCGATTTCTTGCGCTAGATCGATGGCCTCATCGACGACATCAAACTCCATCGCTTCTAACTGTTTGAGTTCGGCAAGTAGTTCTGAACGTTGCATTTTTTTATTCCGGTTGAATTCTGTAAAAAAAGGATATGAAGAATAAAGCGAACTCAGCTTAGTTTGCCGACCGAACTCAATAATCGAACCGCTTCTTGTTCGCTCATTGCATCTTTGACTTGCGAATCGAAATCGTGAGCCTCAGTAGGAATAAAGTTACCGTTGATCTCAGCTGCCGGATTGATTTCTAGCGATTCATAATACAGATCGCCAATGACGCGAGCACCTTCTTGCAGCTCTAACGATTTAGCGTGAATGTCACCCCACACGGTGCCTGCAATAATGGCATTGGTGCAAAAAAGATTGCCAGAGAGCTTGCCACGCATACCAATGATGACCGTGGTTTTCTCTAAGCTTTTACCTTTTAAATCACCATTGATCGTGCCATCAATGAAGAAGGTGCCATTGAAATCGATATTGCCTTGAATAGTCGCTTCGAAATCAATTCGGGAATCGGCAAGCTGCCTATTGGTAGACAGTTGTTTTTCCAGAAATTTCATCGGCTTTCCCTCACAACAAAATACGGAGTCAGACTGCTTTTTGCGCAATACAAATTACTGCGCAGATGCTGAAATTTGTCTTAATTGACAGTTGCTGTCAACCAATCAATGTGTTCATATAGGCAAAGATAGAGAATAGACTTTCAGAGTACAGTGTTGAGCATTGATTTATTTAAGAAAAATTATTTACATATTTTTTTATGTAAATAGGTCAAAATTACGCAGCCATTCCAAAGTACTATTTAATTTGACAAGGTCATCATGAATAAATCCCATTTGATATTATTTTTACTTGGCTTGTTATGCATAAAAGTTGGTTTTGCTGAAACCATTTCATCGTCCGCAAATACCGGAAAAGATAAAGACCAGTACAACACGGTGACATCACATCAACAAGGTGCACCTGCTAAAGTTGTCAAACCTTCCAAGAATATCAACCCCATTGTTGTCGTTCCAGTTACACCGAGCGCGCCCAGATCTCCGACCTCTACTAGCAAATAAACCTCTAAAAAATGACTGTTTCTCTTTTTGATAAATATGGTGGTGTACCTGCCGTAACACGTATCGTGCGCGATTTCCATGAGCGCCTCATGCGCCGCCCTAACCTACGTCGCTACTTTGAAGAGATGGAAATGGATAAGGTAATCCAACACCACATCGCTTATGTTTCCTATGCTCTTGGTAAACCAAATCAAGATTTCACGATGAAAAAAATGCACGACCAGCACATGCAAGCGGGCGTGACTAAAGCGTCTTACAACCAGATCATGGAAATTTTCTTTTCTACTCTCGAAGAAGAAGGATTCACTCCAGAAGATATCGAGCGGGTAGAAGAAACACTCAAGGAAGTTAGAGGCGAAATCGTCAGCAAAGGTCTGGAGAAATAATTAGTCTGATGTCGCAGACATCGTAAAAAAGCCCCGCAATTCGCGGGGCTTTTTTACGGCCAAACTAGTTTAATTATTTAAATGGCTGGGTAAATTGAAACATCACTGCATTCAATCCTAATAGGTTTACCTGAACCCGCTGTTTGCTATCGAATTCCCAGCCCAATGACGGAACGATAGCGGGAGAAAATCCCTCGTAATTCATAGGTACTTTGTGCTGATATTTCCCGCGATAGCCATACAAAATACCCGCCGTCCACTGGACATACATCGAAGGTTGATCAAGTACGCCTCGATACATTTGCCCCCATGGGAAAAAATAACCACTATCTTGACCAAATGAATTGCTAAAGAAGGCAGCACCTGCGATTGATCCATCGGCGCGCTCACGCTCGGCACCAACAAGCCAAACAGTTTTATGATCATCACTCGGGTGAAAATGGTAAGTATAAGGTGACGCTATGAGGCTCCAACGATCGCCCGATTTAGTGGACAGGTCGAAGCCATCGGTCCAATCGTAGGCTGACGCCACCGGCGCAATCAAACCAGAAGCCAAGCCTATCAGCACAGCGACGGCATTTTTTGAAAAGGAAATAATTGATAGTGTGCGCATAGATAGGAGGTGAATTAAAAAGAGATTTTCTGCGGTGCGTCAAAAACAAGAAACGGTAACATTTATTTAACGTAACTTCAACCGCGAACCATCTCTGAATAAAAGACCTGGATGCACATTCATTAATAATTGATTCCGTTTTAATAACGACCTCCTAACAAGAGACAGAAACACTAGGTATCCGGCTATAAGACTCGCAATAAATCGCCAACTACCGGACAATTCGGATATGCACTTCACCCGCGCAAGCAACCGCCAGCTTTTTTTACTGATTCTGACAATAACCACTGCCATCAAGCTATGGCTGGCCTGCAGCATCCCATTCATTGGCGATGAGGCTTACTTCTACCAGTGGGGCAAACACGTTGATTGGGGTGGTTTTTACGACCACCCACCCATGGTCGGCTGGTGGTTATGGGGCTTACAACAACTCTCGTCGTCGCTGCTCGTGTTGCGCCTTCCAGCCGTCCTGCTATGGATAGTCATCACGTTTGGAATGATGGATTTACTTAGGCGCCTGCAGCCGGGCAACGAAGAAAAATCCTGGTTACTCGGAAGCCTGTTTCTTTTATTACCCTTCACGTGGTCGCTGAATCTCATCACGACGGATACGCCGCTGATTTTTTTCTTATTTTTCTCGGGCTATGCCTTCTTGCGTGGCGAGCAATCCGGTAGCTTGCGCTGGCATGCCTTGAGTGGCGTGTTATTGGGACTCGCGTTACTCTCCAAATATTTTGCTGGGCTGCTGGCGATTGCCTATGCGGTGTACTTCGTAATGCGTGGGCCGCGCGGCTGGTTACGGCTAATGGTTATTGCACTCTGTGCTTTGCCATTTATGTTACTGAACTTAGCGTGGAATTCGACTCATTGCTGGAACAATATTCTGTTTAATTTATTTAATCGGAATGAAAGTTCCCATTTTTCCCTCAGTTACCTCGCCATTTACATCGCGATGATGGTCTATCTGGTTACACCATGGACCGGCTGGCGATTAGTACGCTCTCAAGCATTACGCCAACATTGGCAACTGATCGCACTGTTTGCCGTGCCGTTTGCATTATTTTTACTACTGTCGTTTTACAAAACTATCGGATTACACTGGGTATTGGCGTTTCTTCCTTTTGTGTTTTTAGCGGCTGGCATGACACTGAATGATGACGAACTTCGTTTGCATAGCCGCTGGAATTTTTTTCTTGGTATACCTCACCTGATAGCGTTGCTCTTGCTGGCTTACTTGCCTAGCACAGCATTTCAAGGAATGAAGCTGCACTCCGACATCGTCATGCATCGCGATGCAAAAATACTGATAAACGCTATCAAAAAAGAAGCGCCACCCGACAGCATTTTAATGACAGCCTCGTATAGCTCGGCAGCATTACTGTCGTTTCACGCTAGTGACTATTTACCCGTGTTTGGCGAAGGTAGTTTCCATGCGCGTTTTGATGACAACATCACCAATTTTTCAGACTTTGAAGGCAAGACGATTCTGATTGCCGGCACGCGCCGCATGAACGAAGCGAGTTTCGTACCCTATTTCGAAACCGTGTCTGTGCGTGAGCTGACGGTTGATGGCGCACATTTTTGGGTGACTGAAGGGCGAGGATTTAAGTTTGCGCCCTACCGCGAAAAAATACTAAAGAAAATCGCAGCGACTTACTATCGCATGCCTTTATTTTTGCCGCTGAATGGCTGCTACTTTCTCGAGCAATATGACTTTGAGCGGCAGAATCGCTAATGAATTGGCATGATTCATCAGAA
>JBIIQR010000174.1:0-4358 GCA_044341985.1 Burkholderiaceae bacterium | reverse complement strand
CACGCAACCCATCTGAATCGGGCGTTGGAGCTTGCGGAGTGAAGGTTGGAACGCGCTTGCCATTCGCAACGGCTTGCAGTCGCGAGTATTCAGCTAACACCTTGGCCGCATAACCACCATCCGATTCCAGGTTGCCAGCACCCACATACAATTTCAAGCCAGCTTCCACTGAGCCCGAACGGCGAATCAAATCTTTTAAGATTTGAGCACCCACCTGAATGTTGGCCACAGGATTCAACACTGACTTTGTGCCGCCATGGTCATAAAATTTTGTTTGATGAACCTTGGCCATCACTTGCATCAGACCTTGAGCGCCAACAGAACTCTCTGCAAAAGGATTGAATCGCGATTCAATCGCCATAACAGAAAGCACTAGTAGCGGATCAAGTTTGACTTCCAGGGCGGAGCTATAAGCTGTCTCTACCAGCATCTTGCTGGCCGACTGAGCGATACGATAACGCTTCGCTATCCAGCTGATGACGTAGGCCTGTTCTTTTGCCGATGCTGAATTGGCTAATGAGTCACTAGCTGAAGGTGGGGCATCTGGGGCGTTGTTCTGAAAGTGAGCAACGTCGACAAAGGCCAGTTCACGTGCTTGGCTCTCATAACTGTATTCATCCCAGAAAGGGGACAGTACTTTTATGCGATCGGTCAGCTCTGGCCTGAAAAACATCAGGGTCATGGCTGCGATCGAGGCCAAACCCAGCAACGTTAATGCGTTGTGAGCTTTAGAAGCGATGCTGTTGCTGATATTGCCGAGTTGCTGAAACCGTTTATCTGCACCGACCAACGCTGCTACTTTGTGTCGAGTATTCATATTACCTCCTGAATCTTCGCGGCCCTCAAAGCGCCTGGCAAAACCTACCTGGTATCTACCCTGCGATGCTGCAATCTCCGTTGCTAGCATGGCAAGTCGCCAGTCATGTTTTGTCAGGCACTCTGAGATGAGGCCAATTGCAAGCGTGCTTCGTGCTTCAATTCACCGCGAGACAAAAAAATCATTTGCAGCCAAACTGCAGGCCTTGCAAATGTCGGTGTTGCTTTGGTACGCACCGCTTTGGGTGCGAAAGCAATCTTTTGTGGGGCTTACACCGAACCGGACAAGTTTGAACGATTCCCCCTGTTGTGGGACAGCTTTACTTCCCCCTCTGGTCTAGATTGCTCCAGCCGCTGTCCTTTAAAATTTTGCGGATTGTATGGTTGCGTTTATATCGAGTCAATACTGAAAAAAAGAATACCTATAACTATAAGTTATATTTTTTTATGTATGAACTAGCAATATCCCATAAAATCAGCTAGTTAGGATAATTAGCTAAGTATCCACATATCACTTTGAAAAAACTCAAAAACTGATGAAATATTCTGACCTGAGAGATTTTATTGCCAAGCTGAAACAATCCGGTGACTTGGTCGAGATTGATGTTCCTGTCTCTCCCCATCTGGAAATGACAGAGCTGTGCGATCGAACCCTGCGTGCAGGCGGTCCAGCGTTGTTGTTCAACCAGCCGACTGGCCACACGATTCCAGTCTTGGGTAATTTATTTGGAACCCCAAAACGAGTGGCGATGGGAATGGGAGCGGCGGATGTCGGCGAGCTAAGGCGCATCGGACATCTGTTGGCCAGACTTAAAGAGCCTGAACCTCCGAAAGGCTTCCGCGATGTTCTGGGGTTAGGCTCGCTAGTTAAGTCAGTCTGGGACATGGCACCCAAGGAGTTGAGTTCGGCACCGTGCCAAGAGATTGTCTGGGAGGGTGATGAAGTCGACTTGTCGCGCTTGCCGATACAGCACTGCTGGCCGGGCGATATTGCTCCTCTAATTACCTGGGGCCTGGTTATTACTAGAGGCCCTAATAAGAAGCGTCAGAATTTAGGGATCTATCGCCAGCAAGTCCTCGGTCGCAATAAGCTAATCATGCGCTGGTTGGCGCATCGAGGTGGTGCCCAGGATTTCCGCGAACATTGTCTTGCCAATCCGGGTAAGCCGTATCCAATAGCCGTAGCGCTGGGTGCTGATCCCGCTACTATATTAGGAGCCGTCACGCCGGTGCCCGACAGTTTGTCGGAATACCAGTTCGCTGGTCTATTGCGTGGCAGCCGTACCGAGTTGGTGAAAGCCATAGGCAGCGAGTTGCGCGTGCCTGCTTCAGCTGAAATTGTTTTAGAGGGGCATATTTATCCGGAGGCGGCGTCAGAACGTGTTGTGCCTGACGGCGTATCACCTCCACCGAATACGGGTTTTGAGCATGCACTCGAAGGTCCGTTTGGTGACCATACGGGCTATTACAACGAGCAGGATTGGTTTCCGGTGTTTACGGTCGATCGCATCACGATGCGACGCAACCCTATTTATCACTCGACTTACACCGGTAAACCACCCGATGAGCCTGCGGTGCTGGGTGTAGCACTGAATGAAGTGTTCGTGCCTCTGCTACAAAAGCAGTTTTCTGAGATTACTGACTTTTACTTACCACCGGAGGGCTGTAGTTACCGCATGGCGGTAGTGCAAATAAAAAAATCGTATCCGGGCCATGCTAAGCGCGTGATGTTTGGTGTGTGGAGTTTTTTGCGGCAGTTCATGTATACCAAGTTCATTGTGGTGGTTGATGACGATGTCGATATACGCGACTGGAAAGAAGTGATTTGGGCGATAACTACCCGTGTTGATCCTATTCGCGATACCACGCTGGTTGATAACACTCCGATCGATTATCTTGATTTTGCGTCGCCTGTGAGTGGCTTAGGTAGCAAAATGGGTATCGATGCCACCAACAAGTGGCCGGGTGAGACATCGCGTGAATGGGGACGCACGATTGCAATGGATGCAGAGGTGAAGTCGCGTGTTGATGCCATATGGCAGGGCTTGAATCTGGGTTGATACGTATTCAGATAGTCACCACTCCTTCGTTTTTGAGTGAGTGATTGCTGATAGAATCGACCCCGGCGGGCCCCTGCGCATTGTGGCATGGTCAACCTGGTCAGGTCGGGAACGAAGCAGCCACAGCCATATCCTGCAAGTGCCGCAGACAAGGCTCGCCTTTATCGTCCTGTATTCTTCCTGCGCATAGCCCACCCTCGGGTAAAATGATGCACTTGAACTTCACAGTGCCGTCTATGTCTTATCAGGTTCTAGCCCGCAAATACCGTCCCAAAAATTTCGACAGCCTGGTTGGGCAGGATCACGTGGTGCGCGCGCTCACCCATGCGCTTGAAAACAAGCGTTTACATCACGCCTATCTATTTACTGGTACACGCGGGGTAGGTAAGACCACGTTGTCACGTATTTTGGCCAAGTCGCTGAATTGTCAGGGCAGTGACGGGCAAGGCGATATCACTGCTCATCCCTGTGGCTTGTGTGATGCCTGCACCTCGATTGATGCCGGTCGCTACGTTGATTACATCGAAATGGATGCCGCTTCCAATCGTGGCCTCGATGAAATGGTGCAGCTACTTGAGCAAGCTATTTACGCTCCATCCAATGCACGCTTCAAGGTCTACATGATCGATGAAGTTCATATGCTCACCAGCCACGCATTCAATGCGATGCTTAAGACGCTGGAAGAACCTCCTGAGCATGTAAAGTTCATATTGGCGACGACTGATCCGCAAAAAATTCCTGTGACCGTGTTGTCACGCTGCCTACAATTTAATCTCAAACAAATGCCGCCCGGGCATATTGTTTCGCATCTAGAAAATATTCTTGCACAAGAGCAGATCAGTTTCGATACACCCGCTTTACGATTGCTCGCGCAAGGAGCGCAAGGATCTATGCGCGATGCGCTGTCATTAACTGATCAAGCGATTGCTTACTCGGCGGGTAAGGTCACGCTCGAAGCAGTGCAAGGTATGTTGGGTGCTTTAGATCATACGTATTTAGTTAGGCTGATGGATGCGTTAGCTGCTCAAGATGGTCCAACATTACTTGCAGTGGCTGATGATATGGCTGCGCGTAGCCTTTCATGGAGTGCTGCGCTACAAGATTTAGGCACACTATTAAATCGCATCGCGATCGCACAAGCCGTTCCTGCAGCATTACCGGATGATTTGCCTGAGCTGGAAGATATACAGCGTTTAGCAGCGCAGTTCTCAGCAGAAGACATACAACTGTTTTACCAAATTGTCGTTCATGGACGTCAAGAGCTAGGACTCGCGCCGGATGAATATGCGGGTTTCACCATGACCTTGCTGCGCATGCTGGCATTTACGCCACTACATTCAAGCGGTGAACACAAAACTCAGTCTATGCCAGCTGCAGCAAAACCTGTTGCGGCACTAGCAAAAACATCGACTGCCGCAAAAGCTTCAATTCCAGCAGCAGCAACTATCGGGGCTTCAAACATAAACGAAAGTTCAGCCCCTG
>JBIIQR010000173.1:0-4383 GCA_044341985.1 Burkholderiaceae bacterium | reverse complement strand
GCGAATGGTTTTCATGCGGCCATCAATGCCTTGGCAGAGCGCTATCGTGGGCAAGGCATTTCAAAAATCGTAGGTATTGAAGCGCGCGGATTCATATTTGGTGCGCCTCTCGCTTATGTACTTCAATTAGGATTTGTCCCTATACGTAAGCAAGGCAAACTGCCAGGTGCTGCGATGGGACATGATTACGATTTGGAATATGGAAGCGACCGTATAGAAATCCATCATGATGCTATCAGCAAGGGTGAAAAAATTCTGATTATCGATGATTTGTTAGCCACAGGCGGTACAGCTCATGCGGCAGTCACTTTGGTTCAAAAAATGGGTGGTGAAGTAGTCGAGTGCGCCTTTCTCATTGATCTGCCCGACGTGGGTGGTAAAAAGCGCCTGGAGAAAGCTGGTATTCCCGTTTTCGCATTATGCGAATTTGAAGGCGATTAATATGAGTGAAGCGATACAGACGCTACGCTGGCGCGAGACTGCAACGGGTGGTCAATTAGAAATGATTGATCAAACACGCTTACCAGCAACGTTTGAGTATCTCAGCTACGACTCAGCTGAAGGTGTGGCACATGGGATTCGCACGATGGTGGTCCGCGGTGCTCCAGCTATTGGTGTTGCCGCTGCCTATGGAGTTGCGCTCGAAGCGCTGCGACTGTGTAAGAGCGTCAGCGATCACTTTGATCAGCAACTTGAACTCGGATTTATCAAGCTGGCAGAAAGTCGTCCAACGGCCGTGAATCTTTTTTGGGCGCTCAACCGCATGCGCCAATGTTGGCAACAACACGCTGCTCAAGCTAAATCACAGCTAGCTAACAGTTTATTGAATGAAGCGAAATTCATTCATGAAGAAGATATTCGTATCAACCATGCCATAGGGAAAAATGGTGCAAGCTTGCTGCCTGATGGAGCTCGTGTACTAACTCACTGCAACGCGGGTGCGCTTGCTACTGCTGGGCATGGAACGGCGCTAGGGGTTATTCGTTCTGCAGTCGCGGCAGGTAAAAAAATTAGTGTGATCGCTGATGAAACCCGCCCCTTTCTGCAAGGGGCGCGTTTAACTGCTTGGGAGATGGTTCAAGAAAAAATCCCTGTGACACTCATCACTGACAACATGGCTGGCCACTTAATGGCGAGCGGAGAAATTGATGCCGTGGTCGTCGGAACTGATCGTGTCGCCGCTAACGGTGATGTGGCTAACAAAATCGGAACCTACATGGTGGCTGTGCTAGCACACCGTCATGGCATTCCGTTTTACGTTGCCTGCCCACTGTCCACTATTGATATCTCCGTCATGAGTGGCGCACACATCCCTATTGAAGAACGACCCGCACAAGAAGTAACAGGCTATCGTGATTACCAATGGGCTGCAGAAGGAGTGATGGTGCGAAATCCTTCGTTTGATGTAACACCAGCCGAACTCGTCACGGCATTAATCACCGAGAAAAAAGTAGTTAATTCACCGAACGAAAAGAATATTAAAGAACTATTCGCTGACTAAGTTTTTATTGATTTTCACTGCATTTGTAAACCACGTCAAAAGAACTTTTTGGCGATTAATGGGGGAATGTCTTCAGGGAGAACAGGTCGCGAGATCAGGTACCCCTGGACCTCATCACAGTTCATAGCTTGAAGAATCTGTAGCTGCTCAACTGTTTCTACGCCTTCAGCAACGATTGCGATCTCCAAACTACGTCCAATAGAGACAATCGTTTCACATAATGCTCTGCTTTGATGATCAGACGCCAGTTTATGGACAAACGATTGATCAATCTTGACCACATCAATATCTAAACTTTGTAATTTTGATAAAGACGAGTAGCCCGTACCGAAATCATCAATTTGCAACTCAATACCCATCTCATGTAATCGCTTCAATTCATCGATAGCAATACCTGTTTCATCCAACATACTTGATTCAGTCAACTCAATTGCTACTAACGATGTCGGTAAATTATAGTGATCAAGATTTTTTGTAATCGATAAGCGCAGCCCATCATCAATTAATTGAAGAGCAGATACATTGATGGATACAGGCTTGAGCATACTTCCTTGCTCTCGCCATACTGCTAATTGTTTACAGACCTTACGTATAACCAAATCACCCAAAGGAATAATTAATCGTGATTGCTCAGCAATCGGGATAAAATCGGCGGGAGAAATTAATCCGCGATGAGGATCACGCCAGCGAACCAGTGCCTCCATACTGGCGAATTCCCCATTCCTTGCAAATGCTCTTGGCTGGTAATAAATGACAAATTCATCATTTTGTATAGCTAGATCTAATGCTCGCTCCGTAGAAATTCTATCGCGTATTTTTTGAGAAAATTCTTCATTATAAAAACGAAATTGTGATTTACCTTCTGATTTTGCTTGATACATAGCGATATCAGCGGCCCTCAGTAAACTATCGATATCCTCACCATGATCCGGAAAAACACTGATTCCTATCGATGCCTTCGGCACAAATCCCCGCCACTGCGCTACTGAATTTTCCAAACTAATCGATTGCAGTGACTTTTCAGCAATAGGTATCGCGTCTGCAATCTTATCGAGATGAGAAATCACAATTAAAAATTCGTCACCACCAATACGGGCCAAATAATCTTCTGATCGCAGTGCCAGTCTTAGGCTTCGAGCGACGGCAATGATGAGCTCATCACCGCTCTTGTGCCCTAGCGAATCATTGATGTCTTTAAAATTATCTAAATCTAGATATAGCAAAGCCATACGATGATTTTTTTCTATCGATTTTTTTAGCGCATTAGGCAAGTAATCATTCAGCCAATGACGATTAGGTAAACCTGTCAATGAATCTGTGCGCGCCATGACTGCAAGTGTCTCTACTTGCTGCCTTGCTTCGGATACGTCCCGGATAGTTATTGCCACCCCATTGCCCGAACGAATTGCTCGGCGCTGAAACCAACCAGCAGCATGTCGTTTTCCTTTTGATACATGAAATTCATCTTCCACAACCCCATCACTTAGAGCATGAGAAAAAAAATTAAATAAACCTTGTAGAGCATTACCTGGAAAAATCTCTGTTAAGCACTTTCCGATCAATTTGGAACGCGGATAGCCTGCCATCTCCGCGGCCCGTTCGTTACAGTCTTCAACAAATAAACGATGAATTCGACCATCGTTATGGTATGTCGGTTGGACCATGTAAAAAGCTTCATGTGCTCCATCAACGGCTAGTCGAAATGTAGTTTGAATTTCAGATTCGCGCCGCTGACGATCAATATTCCTAAGGTGCGCATAGGCACCTACCGAAGCAAACAACAACATCAGCACACTAAATGTCGATGCAATACTCAGATAAGTTAGCCGCGTCGAAGCATATGAAGCTATAGCATTTTCGGTATCTACAGCTGCTGCGACTACGAGTGGGTAATCTTCAATAGTTTTCCAACTAACTAAACGTGAACGTTGATCGATGAATAGATCTCCAGGTTGACGAACGCTTCCCTTAGATAAAGAAAAATGTGGGACTGCGTTGAATAATGACTTAGTCGATCCACCACCAGATTGGCTTGCTAAAAGCAACCCATCAGTGAAATACACTGAAATGAAGTCACCCACTAACAATCTATCTGCAGCATAAAAACTCGTTAAGTAGCCGACTTCAATGGCAATCAGTACTACGCCATCGAATGATCCATCTGGTCGATTGAATGCACGCGTAAATCGAATTATTTTTTTCCCAGCAAAGCCACCGCGTCCCTCTGCTGGCGGAGATATCAGCAAACCACTATGGGGATCTTTACTGTGCTTTATAAAAAACGGTAAATCTCCCATGTAGGTATTTTTCGGAAGCTGGCGTGTAGATGACACCGAATAGCCCAGAGAATTAATAACTACTGGATAGATCGTTTTTTGGTAAACCCCTTTTCGATATTGATCATCAAGATCTAATGGCGCTGACCTATTCTCCCATTGATATTTGATCGCTAAAGACAGTTGATCAATCTGCGATACGGTTCGCAACACTTGATCTGCAGCGGTATTAGCGCGTGAGACTGACTCGTTACGAGCCTGATCGAGTAGTTCATTGCGGTCTACTTGAATTTTTACTAAAGCGGCAGCAAAAACTAAAACGACGATGAGCAACCAAGCAATACCCCATCCCAGCAGTATGCGATTGCGCTCACCATAATTCACAGTTTGGATCAACGGAAATAGCTTAAACATAGCGATAGATATAATACGTAAAACAATATCGTCGGACGTAAAAACAGAATCTTTCAATTATGCAAGAAATTTCTCTGAAATCATAATTCCCTCAAGGCAACACTTTTTATCCATTGGAGCCAGTGTGGAACCACGTGCACAAATACACATCTAATCAGTCAACTTGTTCAACGGAGGTCACGATGAGAAAAG
>JBIIQR010000172.1:0-4390 GCA_044341985.1 Burkholderiaceae bacterium | reverse complement strand
GGTAGCCACCACCGTGATTGAAGTTGGCGTCGATGTACCGAATGCTTCACTAATGGTGATTGAACATGCCGAACGATTCGGTTTATCGCAACTGCATCAGCTACGAGGGCGTGTCGGTCGCGGCGCTGCCGCCAGTGTTTGTCTTTTGATGTATCAAGGTCCGCTGGGTTCGATTGCAAAACAGCGGTTAGCCATCATGCGCGAACTATCGGATGGTTTTGAAATTTCGCGGCGCGATCTAGAAATTCGCGGGCCGGGTGAATTTTTAGGTGCACGCCAATCCGGCCAAGCGATGTTGCGCTTTGCCGATTTAGAAACAGATACCTGGCTAGTTGAAACGGCGCGCGACATCGCTCAACAATTACTTCAGGATGACCCTGCGACGGTAGAAGCGCATCTGCAACGCTGGCTGGGTGCGCGCGAAGATTATTTAAAGGTGTGAGTTCACAGATAGCTCATTTCGACGTATCGAATCAGTGAACACATCCACTTTTTCGACCAACTATGCGACACTAATTACATGACATTGACAGAACTGAAATATATCGTTGCCGTCGCGCGGGAAAAACACTTTGGCCGTGCAGCCGAAGCCTGCTTCGTGGCACAACCCACGCTATCGGTCGCCATTAAAAAGCTCGAAGATGAACTAGGCGTCGCTATTTTTGAGCGCGGCGGTACCGAAATCAGCGTAACGCCGGTGGGTGCACAAATCGTTACGCAGGCAGAACGGGTACTGGAACAGACTTCTTTTATCCGCGACATCGCTAAACAAAATAACGATCCTTTATCCGGTACTCTGCGCATAGGCGTGATCTACACCATTGCTCCCTATTTGCTGCCGCAATTAGTACCTACGCTAATTAATAACGTGCCGCAAATGCCTTTGGTATTGCAAGAAAATTTCACCGTAAAATTAATTGAACTCTTACGTGCGGGTGAATTGGATGCCGCCATCATGGCGCTGCCTTTTAATCCGCAGGGTCTGATGGTACAGCCCGTGTATGACGAACCTTTCATGGTAGCGCTACCGCGTCATCATGCCTGGGCTAAGCGAAAAAAAATTAATAGTGAAGAACTGAAATCTGAAACGATGTTACTGCTGGGTGCAGGACATTGTTTTCGTGATCAGGTATTGGAAGTATGTCCAGAAATGTCGCGCTTCTCTACCGGCGGCAGCGGTATCTCAAAAACATTTGAGGGCTCCTCACTGGAAACCATACGCCACATGGTGGCCTCGGGCATAGGCATTACGGTCTTGCCTCAAGCATCAGTACCCACCACTAATAGTAGCCAAGATATGTTGAATTACATTCCCTTCGAAGCGCCGGTACCCTCACGACGTGTCGTCATTGCCTGGCGCAAGAGCTACACTCGCCGCGCAGCGGTTGAAGCGGTGCGGCAAGCAATACTGGCGTGCAAACTGCAAGGCGTGCAGATGTTGCCGGATGCAGCACTCGAAGAAGAATAAATTTTTATCATGAGAGTCACGACTCAGTCGATCATGCATCGACTTGCGCTGTATGCAAAATTAGTCCGGTTAGATAAACCTATAGGTAGTTTATTGCTACTGTGGCCCACACTATCTGCATTATGGTTAGCTTCAGGCGGTATGCCTGATACTCAGTTGATCGTGATTTTTTCTGTCGGCACAATACTAATGCGTTCTGCAGGATGCGCCATCAACGACTTTGCTGACCGCGATTTTGATCGTCATGTAAAACGCACTGCAGAGCGCCCTCTCACTTCGGGCCAACTTCACGCTTGGGAAGCGATTGCTATCGCCGTTATTTTTGCGTTAGTTTCATTCACGTTGATCTTGCCACTGAATGTACTAACGCGAGAATTATCGATACTGGCAGTGATAGTCGCTGGCAGCTATCCTTACTTCAAACGGTTTTTTGCACTACCTCAAGCCTATTTGGGGATTGCCTTTGGCTTTGGGATACCCATGGCTTATGCAGCCGTTCTCAACACCGTGCCGACTGAAGCCTGGGTGCTCTTAATTGCTAATGTGTTTTGGGCATTAGCGTATGACACAGAATACGCCATGGTAGATCGCGACGATGATCTCAAAATAGGTATACGCACCTCTGCTATTACGTTTGGTAAATATGATGTTGTTGCAGTCATGTTCAGTTACGCCATTAGTCTTTGCTTAATCGCCGCCGTGGGCGCCGCCGCAGGACTAGGTAAAAGTTTCGCAACAGGCATAGTGGTGGCTACCATCATCGCTGGCTATCACTGGACATTGATACGCCATCGCGAGCGTGAGGGATGTTTCGCAGCCTTTCGTCACAACAACTGGTTAGGCGCTGCAATATTCATAGGTATCGTGTTGGGTTAATCGGTTTTTCACCTTCTGCGGCACATCTACGCAACAAACTCCTCAGCACCCCGTACTTTCCTTGTCAGTCTAATTATCTACGCCAGATAATCTGCGTCGGTGTTGGCATGCGCGCTCTCACAGTCCATGTCAACGTAACCCCCACGCGATCTCATTTATTTTTTCATGGATATCACTGAACTGCTTGCTTTCAGCGTACGTAACAAAGCCTCCGACTTACATCTATCTGCGGGTATGCCACCCTTGATACGTGTGCATGGCGATGTTAAGCGTATTAACCTTCCATCACTATCAAAGCAAGATGTTAGAGCGATGCTAGATTCCATAATGAGCGCCGATCTGAGTAAGCGCTATGACGAATTACTGGAAGTTGATTTTTCATTCGAACTTCCGGGTCAAGCACGCTTTCGGGTCAATGCGTTTCATCAAGATCGTGGACCGGCAGCTGTGCTACGAACCATTCCCTCAAAAATTTTTACGCTCGCCGAGTTAGATACGCCAAAAATTTTTGCTGAACTCTCACTTAAGCCGCGTGGTTTGATTTTAGTGACCGGCCCAACTGGTTCAGGTAAATCCACTACCTTGGCGGCGATGGTTAACCACATTAATGAAAATGAACAGGCACATATACTGACGATTGAAGATCCCATCGAATTTGTGCACATTTCAAATAAGTGTTTAATCAATCAACGCGAGCTTGGGCCGCATACCCATTCATTTGCCGCCGCGCTGCGCTCAGCACTGCGCGAAGATCCCGATGTTATTTTGGTGGGTGAATTACGCGATCTGGAAACCATACGCTTAGCACTGACTGCCGCCGAAACGGGGCACTTGGTGTTTGGCACCTTGCATACAGCGTCAGCTTCAAAAACGATCGACCGTATCATTGACGTTTTTCCGGGCGATGAAAAAGAAATGGTGCGAGCCATGCTATCTGAATCTCTGCAAGCTGTAATCTCACAAACCTTATTGAAAAATGCTGAGGGTACCGGCCGAATCGCTGCCCATGAAATTATGTTGGGCACGCCCGCTATACGTAATTTAATTCGCGAAGCGAAAGTCGCGCAAATGTATTCAACGATACAAACCGGTTCGGCAGTCGGTATGCAGACGCTAGACGCCTGTTTAGCTGATTTGGTGCGTCGCCGTCGTATCAATCTTGATGCCGCCAGAGCAGCGGCCAAGACACCCGAAAATTTTCATTAAAGAAGTAAGGCAGTTCAGCTCTGGCCAAATTCTTTACCTAGCTCAGCGCCCCGCTGTGCTGCCGCTTTCAGCGCCTTGATGATGGCAGCTTGCACTGCATCGTCGTTCATCGATGTCAAAGCAGCGTAGGTCGTGCCGCCTTTCGATGTGACGCGCTCGCGTAACGTAGCTAGTGATTCATCGGACGCACTGGCCAATGCAGATGCTCCAAGAAACGTTGCTTGCGCCAGACTACGACCTTGCTCAGCGCTCAGACCCAATTCAACGGCAGCTTGCTGCATCGCTTCCAGAAAATAAAACACATAGGCCGGCCCGCTACCTGATATGGCAGTCACTGCATCAATTTGATTTTCTGATTCTAACCAGACTGTTTGGCCCACGGCACGCAAAATAGTGTCAGCAATAGTGCGCTGCTGATCCGACACACCCGCTAAAGCCACCATGCCCGTAATACCTTGACCAATTAAGGCCGGCGTGTTGGGCATAGTACGAACTATGGCCTGATGCCCGCCCAACCAGCGCGATAAATCATCGGCACGAATACCCGCAGCGATAGAAAGTATTAATTGATTTTTTATGGACGGCGCGATACCCGATGCCACGTCATGCATCTGTTGCGGCTTAACCGCCAGCACAATCACATCTGCCGCACTCACTTCAGTGCCTGCAGTTGCAGCAGTAGTTACACCCCATTTTTTTTCTACGCTGCGTAGTGTCTCTGCATGCACATCCACCACATGAATTTGGTTCGCTGGAATAAGTTTGTCCGCCAACCCACTGATCAAAGCTTGCGCCATATTGCCGCCGCCGATGAAAGCAATGTTTAAATCAGTTTGCATA
>JBIIQR010000171.1:0-4397 GCA_044341985.1 Burkholderiaceae bacterium | reverse complement strand
CACGCGCCAATCAGCGACTGCGGCAACGGCGACAAATACCTGTTGGCCCGCAACGTTAGCCATTACAGCATCGCGCATTTGTATAGCCGTAGTTACTGGCAATACCTTAATACCTACAGGTGCTTGCAATGATGTCGGTCCAGAGACTAGCGTTACCTCAGCACCTGCAGCATAAGCGGCACGCGCAATCGCATAGCCCATCTTGCCCGAGGATAGATTCGTGATGCCGCGGACAGGGTCAATCGGTTCAAACGTTGGGCCTGCTGTTATTAAAACTTTTTTACCTGCAAGCAGCTTGGGTTGAAAAAAAGCGGAGAGTGACTCCAGCAGTTGTTCGGGCTCGAGCATACGGCCCAACCCCGTTTCGCCGCAGGCCTGATCTCCAGCAGCAGGGCCAAGCAAAGTAACGCCATCTTTTTTAAGTTGTACCGCATTGCGTTGTGTAGCGGGGTTGTCCCACATTTCAACATTCATTGCAGGTGCCACTAAGAGCGGCACGTTAGCAGGACGCGCCAAGCACAGTGTTGATAGCAGATCATCCGCCGCACCATGCACTAGTTTGCGCATGAAATCTGCCGAGCAGGGGGCAATCAATAGAGCGTCGGCGTGACGTGACAAATCGATGTGCGCCATGTTGTTGGAGATACGGCTATCCCACTGATCAGTAAATACAGGTTTGCCTGAAAGCGCTTGCAGTGTCACGGGAGTGATGAAATGACGTGCAGCTTCCGTCATCACGACTTGGCAGCTAGCTCCCGCTTTAACCAAGCCGCGTGCCAACTCAGCCACCTTGTAACAGGCAATGCCGCCAGTCAGACCCAAGACTATATTTTTTCCGGCGAGGCTCATGATTGCATGGACTTTCGCTAACGATTAACGCGACGTAGTTCGTCGAGTATAAACAATATCGCACCTAGAGTAATCGCACTATCGGCCACATTGAATGCGGGCCAATGAAGACCGCCGATATGAAAATCCAAAAAATCGATAACGTGGCCGTAGGCGATACGATCAATAAGGTTACCCAGCGCACCGCCAAGTATCAAGGTCATGGCCCAGCAAAACAGGCGCTGGCCAGAATGGCGCTTGAGCATCCAGATAATTAACAGTGACGCAAGCAATGACACACCCGCAAAAAAATAACGCTGCCAGCCGGGTTGATCTGCCAAAAAACTAAACGCTGCGCCGCGGTTATAGACCATGACCAAATTGAAGAAGGAAGTGATGGTATCGGACTGCCCAAATACCATCATCCTACTCAGGGTAACTTTGCTGAGTTGATCAATTAATACAATGATCATTGCAATACCTAACCAGAGCGTCAGACCTGCTGATTTTTTTGACATAGTGAGATTCGTGTCAGCCCGTAAAAGGTTAAGCAATCCGACGTTTTTCGCCAGCACCAAATAAATTGGTATGGCAGCGCCCGCATAAGCCAGGATGTTCAGTATGTGCACCCACGTCGGCACGGTAGTGCCAGCAGCGCTCACATTTTTTATACGTGGAAGCTGTTACGACGATTTTTTCTTCAGAAGCAGAACTGCATGCTGTAATGGTCGCGGCCGATGTACGTAAAATAAATTTCAAATCGTCACCCAGCTCTTGAAGCAATGCGAGCTTGCTACCACTCGCATGCACATCGACTTCTGCTTGTAGTGATGAGCCAATGGCTCCTGATACGCGAACTTCTTCCAGTTGTTTGAGAACCTCAGCACGAATTTCTTGGATGGATTGATACTTTTGTAGCAAAGTCTCTGATTCGCTAATCAGAGGTAGGTTGTAGAACGATTGCGTAAAAATCGTTTCATCGCTTTGCTGATACATTTCTTTGCTAGCGAACACAGACCAAGCTTCTTCAACAGTAAAGGAAAGAATCGGTGCCATCAAACGCAGCAAGCTTTGCGTGATATGCCAGATCGCTGTTTGCGCTGAACGACGCGCTAGCGATGTAGTCCCGCCTGTGTACAAACGATCTTTCAAAATATCGAGATAAAAACCGCCCAAATCTTCCGAGCAGTACATTTGTAGTTTTGCGATCACAGGATGAAATTCGTATTCTTCAAAATGTTGACGAATTTCGCCTTGCAGCTGATTCATGCGGGCTAGCGCATAGCGATCAATTTCTACTAGCTGATCGATAGCGACCATATCTTTAGTCGGATCAAAATCAGAGGTGTTGGCGAGTAAGAACCGCAAGGTGTTTCGTATACGGCGATAGCTCTCAACGACACGTTTTAAAATTTCATCTGAAATCGATAGCTCTCCCGAGTAATCAGTAGCCGCGACCCACAAGCGAAGAATTTCTGCGCCTAGCGAGTCAGAGACTTTTTGAGGCGCGACAACGTTACCCTTGGACTTAGACATTTTCTTGCCTTCGCCATCCACCACAAAGCCATGCGTGAGCAAAGCTTTGTAGGGTGCGCAGCCATTCAGCATGGATGATGTCAGTAGCGATGAATGGAACCAACCCCGATGTTGATCGGAGCCCTCCAAATACAAATCAGCAGGGAAATGCGATTCATCGGCGTGCGAACCGCGCAATACCGTTTGGTGAGTTGTGCCCGAGTCAAACCATACATCCAGCGTATCGCGATTTTTTTCATAATGCGCAGCATCGCTCCCCAGAAAACTGTGCAGGTCCAGGCTGTGCCAGGCTTCGATGCCGTGCTGCTCAACTAACTTCGCCACCTTTTCTAACATCGCCGGAGTTTCAGGATGTAGCTCGCCGGTTTCTTTGTGCACGAAAAAAGCCATCGGTACGCCCCACTGGCGCTGACGCGATAGCGTCCAGTCAGGACGATTGGCAATCATGCCGTGCAAGCGTGCTTTACCCCACGAAGGGAAGAAACGCGTCGCTTCAATAGAGCTGAGTGCTGTTTCACGTAGCGATGTATTGCCTTGCTTAGGTTTATTGTCCATGCTGGCAAACCATTGCGAGGTGGCGCGATAAACGATAGGTGTTTTATGGCGCCAGCAGTGCATGTAGCTGTGATCAAACATCACCAGCTTAAATAAATGCCCTGCGGCTTCAAGCGCACTACAGATAGGCTTCGATGCTTCCCAGATTGTCATGCCGTCAAACAGAGCAAGCGTCGATGCATAGCGACCATCACCCATCACTGGACTGAGTATCTGATCATCTTTCATGCCGTGCGCTTTGCAGGATGCGTAATCTTCAATGCCGTAAGCAGGCGCCGAGTGCACGATACCTGTACCCGCATCGGTTGTGACGTAGTCGCCCAAATAGACGGGAGACAAGCGATCGTAAGCTTTATCGGCGGTGTGCAGAGGATGATGAAAATTAATCTGTGCTAATGCTTCGCCTACGCAGGTTGCGATCACATCGCCTTGTAAGCCGTAGCGGGTCAAACAGCTCTCGACTAAATCCTGAGCGAGTATCAACAGAATTTTTTCGCCCTGTCGATCCGCCTCTACCAATGCATAAGTAAATTCAGGATGAACATTCAGTGCTTGATTTGACGGGATAGTCCAAGGTGTCGTCGTCCAGATAATGACGTAGCCTTTTGTTGATGGCAGTGTCGTTAATCCAAAGGCTTTCGCAACGCGCTCAGGTTCAGCGAAAGGGAAGGCAACATCAATCGCTGGGTCACGCTTATCTTGGTATTCAACCTCAGCTTCTGCTAAGGCTGATCCGCAATCAAAACACCAATTAACTGGTTTTAATCCGCGGTATACAAAGCCTTTGTCGAGAATACTGCCCAGCGCACGAATCTCATCGGCTTCATTGCTAAAGTTCATGGTGGTGTAAGGATTATCCCAATCACCCAAAACACCTAGACGAATAAAATCTTTTTTCTGACGTTCTATTTGCTCTGTCGCGTAAGCACGCGATTTACTCAACACCTCAGCTGTCGGTAAATTTTTACCGTACTGTTTTTCAATTTGAATTTCAATCGGCATGCCATGGCAGTCCCAGCCAGGTACATACTGCGCGTCAAAGCCGTCCAGCTGCCGCGTTTTGACAATCATATCTTTAAGTATCTTGTTGACGGCATGGCCGATGTGAATATCGCCGTTCGCATACGGAGGGCCATCATGCAAGATGAACTTAGGCCGACCTGCTGACGCTTTGCGTATGCGCTTATAAATAGTTTTCTTTTGCCATTCTGCGACCCATTGCGGTTCACGTTTAGCGAGATCGCCGCGCATAGGAAAGACGGTCTCGGTCATGTTGACCGGATATTTATTTTCGTTTTTTTTACTATTTTCAGACATGGGTTCAAGTGAGGGAAAGGGTCTCAAAAAAATCGCGTGCTGCACGAGCATCCGCGGCGATGGCATCCGTTAGAGTTTCAAGGTCAGTATATTTTTCTTCATCACGTAGTTTGTGCAAGAACTCGACACCTACTATCTTGCCGTAGCAATTCACATCGTAA
>JBIIQR010000170.1:0-4404 GCA_044341985.1 Burkholderiaceae bacterium | reverse complement strand
CTTCATTCCCTGACTAACGCTACCCGACCCTACTGGCAGACCACGAAAATCTGGCCGCACATCGCTATCCCATGCCGCAATTTCTGCGACTGTCGCAGCACGACCAATCGAAGGATAGGTTTGCGCCTGCGCTTGCACACAGAACAAACACAGCAATAGAAGTGCTCGATCAAGAAATTTGTACATTGACCACTCCACCCGCTGCCTCGACTCGCCACGATTGAATAGCGTTGTTGTGATACACCGAGCGCGTACCACGCACCGAACGCAATTCTGCGAGTTTAGGCTGTACATAACCTGTCTCATCGATCGCGCGTGACTGCAAAATGGCGGGCTTACCGTTCCACACCCAGTCGAAATTAAAACGCGTCAAACATTTAGAAAGCACAGGCGATTCTAATCGCGCTGTTTTCCAATTTTTACCACCGTCGACAGAGATATCAACGCGATCAATTTTTCCTCGTCCGGACCAAGCAAGCCCTGTGATGTTATAGAAGCCTTTTTCCAGTAAACGCTGCCCACCAGACGGTGTAGTGATGACTGATTTGCATTCTTGAATGAGCGAATATTGACGCGACACACCATCCGGCATCACATCGGTGTATTGCGTTGATTCTTCACGCGTTGCATAGGGCGTATCACCCACTTCAATACGCCGCAACCATTTCACCCAACTCACGCCTTGAGCACCTGGCACCACTAGTCGAAGCGGATAGCCATTTTCTGGTCTGAGCATTTCACCGTTCATGCCCCAAGCAACGATGACATCATCCAGTGCGCGCTCAATTGGAATCGTGCGTGTCAGACTGGCGCCGTCAGCGCCTTCGGCCAAAATAAATTTGGCATTACGCTTATCAATGCCGCAGTCTTCTAATAACAACGATAAAGGCACACCGGTAAATTCGCAGCACGACAACATGCCATGAGTGTACTGAACTGAAGGTAATGCAGGGGATGCCCAATCCATGGCCGTATTCGCGCCGCATTCTATGAAATGCATGCGCGATACAGACGGCAAACGCATCAAATCACCGAGCGTGTAAACCTTAGGCTTCGCTACCAGCCCATTGATCATCAGTCGATGCGATGCAGGATCGATATCGTGCCACCCTGCATGATGCCGCTCGAAATGCAAACCACTGGGAGTGATGATCCCGAAAAGCCCCTGTAATGGTGTAAAGGCTACGCCACTCTCACGTTTTCGCGTTAAGCCGGGCGACTCACGTCGCTGTAAATTCGACTCATATTTAGACGGCAAACCATAAGGTAAATGGGCCACGGGATTGCCCAACGACGTACTATGTTTAGGCAGCGTTAAGATCGCTGGATCACCATCACCACCGGGATGATCTGCCGCAGAAACTGCATGGCCAGACATCAATGCCGCACTCGCTGCTGCAAAACTCTTGCGTATAAAGTCACGACGATCAGCATTTAGACCGTTCTCGCGAATATCATCAATCAACCCATCGGAAATAAAATTTTCCGGTGCGTGCAGAATGCGTCCAACGAAATTCCTAACAGCCATATCGGTGCTGATCCTTAGCTATTTGGTACAGGCCAAGCGCATCAGTGTCTGCTCAACACTGCCTTGCGTTGGTGTCGTCCAAGGGCCGGGTTTGTAGGCAGCATGCACCATGTTACTGGCGCCCATATTATCTTGATGCCACAAGTGGAACATGTCGCGTCGCATCCCTTTTTCGCAATCGTATTCATCTTGCCCTTTGATCGAGCGATACGGTGCGCCACTAAAGTCCTGGTTAGATTTGAAATCGACCAAATGCCACAGCACGATGGTTCCGCGCCCGGAATCTTGACGCGTCTCAGAATCAACATACAAACTCAACTCGCTGGAGGAATGCTCAATACGCGACCAATCAGCATGAACCCAACCGGTGACACTGCAAAGCGCAAGTAGTAAATATAATTTTTTCTTCATGAAGCACCACTCCGGATAAATCTTTATTGGACATATCAGTAGCTACTAGGCCACCAATAAACGATCAAACTCAACGTGCAATTAAAAATGTAATTAGCTTACTCAGAATTTTCAGAAGCTTTGCGGGGGCGGTCAGTCTAAAATCACTTTAATCTCGCTGTTTGACCCGAGTATATCAGCGCAAGAATTTACGGTTACAATCAGACCATCCGACCATCGTAATCGCGCCATGTTAGTAGAGCGATTATCCGTCACACCTCATCCTCCCGCTGGAGCTGTAAATGAATGACTACCCACTGACCAAACTAGCGTTGGTCTTGGCCATGATGACAACTGGCGCCTCACACGCCGTCGAACAGCAAACTCTTTATACGCAAAGTCTAGCGGCGACCTGCGCCAATTGTCACGGCACGGCTGGTAAAGGCATCCCGAATGGCTCCATCCCTAAATTAGCGGGTCTGAAGAACGACTATTTTGTTGAGCAAATGCAGGCCTTCAAATCGGGCACTCGTCCTGCCACCATCATGCATCAGCTGGCCAAGGGATATACGGATGAACAAATTCGACTGATGGCGAGTTATTTCGCCAGCCAGCAACCCTGAGGTTAAGATGATGAATCGTAGAAGTTTTGTGCAAGCCGGTATGAGTCTGGCGCTGCTGGGAGGCAGCGTGTCGGCATTCGCTATGCGCGGGGCCAAAGTAGTGGTTATCGGTGGCGGTTACGGTGGTGCAACCGCCGCTAAATACATACGCTGGTTATCGATGAATCAGCTAGATGTCACTCTGATTGAGCCTAACAAAGAATTTATCTCCTGCCCACTCTCAAATTTAGTGGTCGGAGGCAGCCGTAAATTATCGGACATCAGTCGCCCGTACTCCACGCTAGAAAAAAATCATGGCGTACGCATCATTCACGAGATGGCGACGCAGATCGATACCACCGCGCGCAGCATTACTCTCTCTAACGGCTCGGTAATTAGCTACGATAAGTTAATCCTCTCACCTGGCATTGATTTGAACTTGGCGAGCATCGACGGTTTGCCGGAAGCGCATGCCAGTGGCCACATACTGCAAGCATGGAAAGCTGGACCGGAAACGCTGGCTTTACGCAAGCAGCTTGAATCCATGCCCGATGGTGGCGTGTATGCGATTACGATTCCTGAAGCACCGTTCCGCTGCCCTCCCGGACCGTATGAACGTGCGTGCCAAGTAGCGTGGTATTTCAAGAACTTCAAACCTAAAAGTAAGGTGTTGGTACTGGATGCGAATCAAGATGTCGTCTCTAAGCCCGCCCTCTTCAAAAAAGCGTGGGAAGATAATTACAAAGGCATCGTTGAATATCGTAATCAACATAAAGCGATTGCGGTTTCAGCTAAAGAAGGCTTGATTAAGTTTGATGTGCAAGGCGACGTAAAAGCCGATGTGATTAACGCCCTGCCCGCCATGCGCGCCGGAAAAATCGCGCAGCAGACGGGCTTGGCAAACCTAGCGAACAATCGCTGGTGCGGTGTGAACTATCAAAGTTTTGAATCGAGTGTTGCGAAAGATGTATTCGTCATTGGTGATGCGATTCAAGTCGCTCAGTTGATGCCGAAGAGTGGCCACATGGCGAATAATCACGCTAAAGTCGCTGCCGCTGCCGTGGTGGCACAACTCAATGGACTGGTGATTAATCCATCACCCGTGTTAACGAACACTTGCTACAGCTTTATCGACGATAAAAATGTGGTGCATGTCGCCAGCGTTCATGAATACGTCGCGAATGAACGCACATATAAAGTCGTGCAAGGATCGGGGGGCGTATCCACTGGACCGACTGAACTAGAAGGCAGCTACGCCAATAGCTGGGCTCGTACTATTTGGTCGGATATGCTGGAATAACAGGGCTCTGTCATGAAACGTTTTTTTTCGCTCTGTTTATTTTTTTCTCTAGTAGCGAGTAGTGTTTATTCCATAGCCGCCGATAAATCGGTCGACCGGCCCATGGCAATTGATAATGGTGGCGCGATGACGTTTGTGCATGCTGTTCGCAGCGGCAAACTCAGTCCTGAACAAAAAACAGCGCTTGAAGTTCGTCTGCAAGCGGAATGCGCAAACCCCACTAATCCCATCACGCTGGGCATGATTGAAACGCGTGGGCCTGGCAAGTGCATGGCATTCGTTCGTAACCAATGCAACTGTACTGATTGCGATATGCCGACCTACTGCTTGCCCGAAAATGAGCGTCATTAATTATTAAGTACGCGATGAATCCACGCATAGATTGGTATTTTGATTTCATTTCACCATTCGCTTATCTGCAATGGCACAAACTACGGCGTGAAGCCTCACACGTCACGGTCACTCCTTATCCACTGCTATTTGCGGGATTGCTTAATCATTGGGGTAACAAAGGGCCGGTAGAAATTCCACCCAAGCGTGGCTGGACCTACGCTCATTGCCTGTGGATCGCTAAGCGAGAAAGT
>JBIIQR010000169.1:0-4419 GCA_044341985.1 Burkholderiaceae bacterium | reverse complement strand
TATTTAAGCAGTTAACCAACCGCCTCAGAACCCGCACAAAACGTAGTGGAGTTGCGAAAATGGAAACCGAAATGATTGACCAGGAGTTACCTGGCAAGCTCGAAATCAAGATTGTCTCGCGCCCTTCAAGTCAAGCGCAACGCATCTGGCGTAAACGTGGTCGCCCGCGTGATTTGCGTAGCCAAGCCGGCTTTCAACCGATTGCAGCGCATCTGATTGCGGTGAGTCTAATTAAACCTAACACGCAATAAATTCATCTATCCTAGTTCGCTAGGGATATCGCTAAGCCGTTTGCCGGGGTCTTCCGCAAACGGCTTTTTCATTGGTACAGCCCAAACCCTGACCTCATCAAAACCGAATATTCGATGTAAGCATTTCGGGCTACTATCTTGTTCACCCGTTTTACCCCTAAAAAACCTATAAAACCCGAGAGACAGCGATGATACGAGTACTCAAAGCCGGCCAATCCGTAGATCAAAAAACACAATACCAAACCAGCGTTCGCGACACTGTAACTAACATTCTTTCCGAAATCGAATCGCATGGCGATTCCGCCGTCGCTGAAATGTCGAAAAAATTCGACCAGTGGTCGCCTGCTAGTTTCCGTCTGTCGGAAGATGAGATCGCAAAATGCGTCAAGTCGCTAAGCCAAGGCCAGCTCGATGACATTCGCTTTGCACAAACTCAGGTAAGAAATTTCGCCAAGATACAGCGCGAATCGATACGCGATGTTGAAGTTGAAACGCTGCCCGGCGTGATTCTGGGTCATAAAAATCTACCCGTTGAAAGTGTGGGCTGCTACGTCCCCGGCGGTAAATTTCCTTTGGTCGCCTCCGCGCACATGGGTGTGGTTACAGCCAAAGTCGCTGGCGTGAGTCGTATCCTCGCTGCTTCACCACCGGTGAATGGCGCACCGAATCCAGCGGTCATCGCTGCTATGCATTTAGGTGGCGCCGATGAAATCTATACCTTCGGTGGAGTACAAGCGATCGGCGCGATGGCTATCGGTACTCAGACCATCAAGTCAGTCTCTATGTTGATCGGACCAGGCAATGCCTTCGTCGCCGAAGCTAAGCGTCAACTGTTTGGTCGCGTTGGCATTGATTTGATCGCTGGCCCAACTGAAACACTCGTTATCGCCGATGACACCGTCGATGCTGAAATGTGCGCCACCGATTTACTCGGTCAGGCAGAACATGGTTACAACACACCGGCTGTACTGTTAACTAATTCAGAAAAACTAGCGCATGCAACCGTTGCTGAAATTGAGCGCTTGCTCAAAATCTTGCCAACGGCAGCAACCGCTTCTGTGTCGTGGCGCGACTTTGGTGAAATCATTGTCTGCGATACCTTAGAAGAAATGGTCAGTGAAGCCGATCGCATCGCCTCTGAACACGTGCAAGTCATGACTCGCGATGATGATTACTTCTTAAAAAATATGCGCAACTATGGCGCCTTGTTCTTGGGCCCACGCACTAACGTCGCCTATGGTGACAAAGTAATCGGTACCAACCACACACTACCTACAGGTAAAGCAGCGCGTTATACCGGCGGTCTGTGGGTCGGTAAATTCATCAAGACCTGTACCTATCAAAAAGTACTCACCGATGAAGCCAGCACCATGGTGGGTGAATACTGCTCGCGCCTGTGTACGCTAGAAGGCATGATCGGGCATGGCGAACAAGCCAATCTGCGTGTACGTCGTTACGGTCATCAAGACGTGCCTTACGGCGGCGTACCCGGTTAATTCAATCGGCGAGATAACCATGAGTTCATTTCCCGCCCCGAATTTCCGACTGGATGGAAAAAAAGCACTCGTAACAGGTGCCAGCCGCGGTATTGGGTTGGCTGCTGCTGTGGCACTCGCGCAAGCGGGTGCACACGTCACATTAGCCGCGCGATCGAAAGATGAACTCGCTGCAGCTTGTAAAGACATCACAGCCTCCGGCGGCCATGCTGACTTTGCCGTGTTAGATGTTACCGACTCTGCCGCTGTCGATCACCTGATCACTAGCCAAGGTCCCTTTCATATACTAGTGAATAACGCAGGCATGAACCGACCCAAGCCTTTGGTCGATGTCACCAACGACGATCTCGACGACATTTTTGATTTAAACGTCAAATCAGTTTTTTATGCTTCGCGTGCGGTTGCTAAAAGTTTGATCGCCGCTAAGCAGCCCGGCTCCATCATTACTATCTCTTCACAGATGGGTCATGTGGGTGCATCTAACCGCACAGTGTATTGCGCAAGTAAACACGCACTCGAAGGTATGACTAAAGCCCTTAGCTGGGAGTTAGGTCAAAAAAATATTCGTGTCAACACGATTTGCCCAACCTTTATTGAAACCGCTCTCACTAAAGGTATGTTTGAAGATCCAACGTTTAAAGCGTCCGTAGTCAGCAAGATTGCTCTGGGTCGGGTCGGTCACGTTAATGAAGTCATGGGTTCGGTAGTCTTTCTGGCGAGTGATGCGTCCAGTCTGATTACTGGTAGTGCACTAATGCTCGATGGTGGCTGGACTGCTGCCTAAAATAAAAAAAAGGAAAATCATGAATGCGATTGATCTAACAAAAGGTAAACCCGTCACTGTTATTGGCGCCGGTTTGGTAGGTGCAGGTTGGGCCATCGTCTTTGCACGCGCAGGTGTGTCCGTACGCATGACCGACTCGAGTGCTCAGGTACTAGAAAGCGCTCCTAAATTAGTAGCGCAACAATTAGAACGCCTGCATTCGCACGGCTTACTTAAAGAACCTGTAGCCACCATACTTGGCCGCGTCAGTGTGGAGCCCGATTTAAAGAAAGCATTAGACGGTGCTATCTATGCACAAGAATCCGTGCTCGAGAAAGCCGATGTCAAACGCAAGCTGATGTTGGAAATCGAAAGTTTTGGATTCAATGATTTGATTATTGGTAGCTCAACCTCGGGCATACCCGCTTCTGATTTTGGTCTTGACCTGAAAATTTCTCCCCGCGTATTGGTGGTTCATCCCGTTAATCCTCCGTATCTGGTTCCTATCATTGAATTGGTCGGTTCACCACAAACGTCAAAAGAAACCATCGACTGGGCTGATCATTTCATGCAAGCCTTGGGACAATCGGTTATTCGTGTCAACGAAGAAATCGAAGGCTTCGTGATCAATCGTTTGCAAGCTGTCTTGTTACGTGAAGCCTGGACTATGGTGGCTGATGGTGTTTGCAGTTGCGAAGATGTGGATAAGGCGATCCGTGATGGTTTGGGATTCCGCTGGTCATTCATCGGCCCCTTTGAAACCATCGATTTGAACGCCCCGAATGGTGTAGCCGATTATGCTGCCCGCTTTGGTCCGCTATTCCATCGTATCGCTCAATCACGCGATCAAAAGCGTCCATGGGATGAACCACTCATCAAAGAAGTGGAAACTCAGCGTCGACAATTCGTCAAACAATCCGAACTGAATGCGCGTCGTGATTGGCGTGATGAGCAGTTGATGAAATTCGCCGTCCACCGCGCAAAATCAGCGGACAAATAAACTCGCTGAGTTATTTAACAATGCGACTTACTATCGTCAAAGGGATGCTGCTGACCAGCGTACTGCTGGTCAGCGTGAATTCTTACGCTGCACCACCGTATCAACGACTCGCTGGCGCAGCGGATAACGATGATCCACTCATCGTTGCGGGCTACCGTGCGATCTTTACGTGTTCAGCGCATTTTTTAATGGGCCGTCCGCTCAGCGATATCAAACGCATAGAACTCGTCGATGTCGAAGGTAAAGGCTATCCCGCCCCCATCATTGATGAAAAGCGTCGCTTAGTCTTCAGCTCTGATCCCTCTGGAAGCATTACACGTGTCGCTGCTTACCGTGACAGCATGGGCTGCACTATTCTGCCACCGCATTGGCAAACGAATGATGTGCCTCGGTTGCCTTATGTGCCGTATGAACAAGCGCCGAATGGTAGCCAACTCGCATTCCCTGATGGCGACAAAACGAATCTACCCGCAAGCGGCATCGATCCGCGTTACTCAAAACTGAATAAGGTGCTTGAGCGAGCATTTGATGGCATCACTCATGCAAAAAAACCTGGCACGATCACGACTTCTGTACTCGTCATCAAACTCGACAAAGCTAACGGTACTCAGTTAATCGCTGAACGTTATCGCAAAGGCTTTGGTGTGCACTCTGGTTATCGAACTTGGTCAACCAGTAAAAGTATCGTTGCCACCTTGATGGGTATCGCTAGCTATCAAGGTTTGCTGCAACTCGATCAACCGGTTGCCATTCCTGAATGGCCTGAGGGTGACGCGCGTAAATCCATCACCTATCAACAACTGATGTGGATGTCGAGTGGACTCTACAGTGCCGGCCCGAATTCAGCCGCTGTGTATTTTGGTGGGCAAGATGTAATTAGTGCAGCGACAGGTACATCACTCGAAGTCA
>JBIIQR010000345.1:0-4430 GCA_044341985.1 Burkholderiaceae bacterium | reverse complement strand
CCGTACCTAAAGGGCCGCTAACACGGACAGAGTCACCTACCTTAAGTTGATTAAATACATAACCACTCACACGACCATCGGGTACATACCGAACGTGAAATTCGAGCTGTTGATCGGTACATAGACTAGCCATCGAATAAGGACGACTATGCTCGGGTGTAAATTGCACCATCGCGTATTGGCCAGGCGAGAAAGATAAAGGCTTACTGGGTTGAAGCCGAATAATTTTGATGTCGTGCGTGGCATCTTCGATGGCGGTGAGTGTCGCTTTAATGATTCTGGCGGGGTGAGTCACGATTTCATCGGGCTCAGGTATTTCGATCGCGCAGTTTTCTGTCAAAACGCTGGTGCAGGCCAGCACGTAATCACCTTCGGAGGGATTGGTGATCTTTTCTTCGCGTCCCGTCTCAAACACGTGGCCACTAATCACTTTGCAGCGACACGTGCCGCAACGCCCAGCCATACAGCTGTACGAGATAGGCACATCATTGGCGCGTAAGGTTTCGAGTAAGTTGGCGCCTGGTGGCACTTGCAGTATTCGATCTAGCGGCTGTACGACAAGCTCCATAGTCTTCACGTTTCTTGTAAATGTTTTGGAGCAGTATAGGAAGCTGAGCAAAATTACGATATAGAATATTATGAATTCACTTCATTCATAATTTGAATAAAGCTCTATGGATCTCAAGGATATTGATCTCAATCTGTTAGTAATTTTTCAACAACTGCTGCAAGAGCGGCGTGTATCAGCGGTGGCAGTCAATCTTGGCTTAACACAGCCGACGGTCAGTAATGCTCTGAATCGTTTGCGTCAGCAGCTGGGCGACGACTTATTTTTGCGCACCTCTAAGGGCATGGAGCCAACGGCGTATGCCATGCAGCTAGCAGAGCCTATAGGCTATGCATTGGCAGCGATTCAAGAAACACTGAATCAAAACACGCGATTTGATGCGACCACCAGTCAGCGTAAATTTATTGTTGGTATGAGCGACATTGGTGAGATCTATTTTTTACCTGCACTAATGAAAATGCTCGCGCAAGTTGCACCGGGTATTTCAGTGTCAACCATGAGAACAACTGGCGCAGGTTTGGCTGACGATATGGAAGCGGGTAGGGTCGATATGGCTATCGGCTGGTTGCCACATTTGAAATCAGGTTTTTTTCAACGAAGGTTGTTCGTGCAGCAGCATGTATGCATGTTTAGGCGTGGGCATCCGCTCGATAAAGAATCATTGCTAAGTCGTGATGAATTCGAACAGGCTGACCATGTCGTAGTCTCTGCCGCCGGAACCGGTCATGCCACAGTTGATTCGTCCATAGACAAACTAGGTGTCAAGCGTAAGATCGTCTTGACTGTCCCACATTTTGTAGCGGTGGGTCATATTTTGTCGACCACGGATATGATCTCGACCGTACCGGAGAGATTTGCGCGGTATTGCGTTAGCCCATTTGACCTTCGCTACACCGCTCTGCCACTTAAGTTACCCGAGATTGGTATCAATATGTTTTGGCATTCGCGTTTTCATAAAGAGCCCGGCAATCAATGGTTCCGTAGTCTGGTGTTTGATCATTTTGGTGATTAATTATGGATAAAAATAATTACGCCAAAATGAGTTGGACTTACAGCCAGCTTCCCCAGTGAGTCTGAGTTTTTTCATTCAACAGCGTTTGCGGGCTAAGCTGCAGTGAGTATTGCGCACTATCTACACCACTTGTTGAACTGATCGTTGCGCTATCTACATGTGCGCTGAAAACAGTATCTATCGTTACTTGGATTGAACTATCCGCCGAAGTCGATAACACATCATCTAACTGTAAATTAGGTAGATGAGCGATATTGTTGTCTGAGACGCGATTTCCTCGACTAGGCGAGCTATCAGATTTATCAACGAGTTTATTCAGATCAAACGTTTTGTTTCCTGATTGATCTGTTGAGAACCACACATCGCCCATCGTATGGGTTGTGCCATCTGCAGTGGCGAATGTTCCCATGAGTCCGATCAGGTTGCCATTGTCTATTTTGTTCGAGGCGTGTGCTTGTAGCGATAATTCAGTAATCCCCACCTCTGAAAGTGAACGCAACTCTCCAGCCTCAGAGATACCATTGCTATTTTTATCTTGCCAAACGAGAAGTGACGAGAATGCTCCATCGTGCTTGTCGATTACACCATCGAGGTTGCTGTCGAGTGCAGCGAGTGCTTCGTAACCAGTTTTCGCTCGGCGACCATTGGCTAAAACCGTGCCTTCGCCAAATAACTCACTACCATTGTTAATGGTGCCATCGCGATTTAAGTCGCGAACTAATAAAGCATCCTGTGAGGCTATCCAACCAGTGCGCTCAGCCTTCGCATCATTATTCACATCAAATGTAACCCCATTCCTTAGCGATAAGGTGTTGATTCCATCATCATTCAAGTCGAGAGCCAGAGGCGAAACAAATGCTTGCTTCTGAGCGGCGGTCCAGCCCACGATTTTATCTGCGGTAAGCGCCGACATTTGATCGGGGGTAATGGCTGCAATTTGGTCAATCGTCATCGCCGCGACTTGTTTAACTGATAGGGCGCGCAAATCATTGACTTCCATAGCACTGATTTGCAATGGTAGTAAGTGGCGTATTTGTTGCGTAGTAAGTCCTGTAATTTGGCGCATGGTGAGTGCGCCTATTTGATCATTGGTCAGGGCTTGTAATTGGTTAGAACTCAGCACGCCTATCTGCGATGAATCTAAAAATTGGATATTATTTCCAAGGGAAATAATTTGATCTGTGGATAATTTATTGAGCTGAGCAGGCGTTAAAAATAGTAGTTGTGTATCAGTTAGTGCAACTAGTTGATCTGTAGTGAAGCTTGCAATCTGTGACGGTAGTAATGTCTTTAAATTCGAAACATAGATTTTTTGGAGATCAGTCGGATCAATAGCAATGATTTGATTCGTTGTTAATGAGCGCAGCTGTAGAGAATTAAATGCTTGTATTTGTCGCGAAGTTAATGCGGCTATTTGATCGGTTGATAAGCTTGTCACTTGGGCGGGTAATAGTCCGCGAACCTGATCAAGGCTCATTGCACTGATTTCTGTTGGGTCAATAGCCGCGATCTGGCGCGTTCCTAGTGACTTAATTTGGGCGACAGTCAAGGAAGAAATTTGTGTGCTGTTGAGCGTTTGTATTTGATCGGTATCTAAGCTGGCAATCTGAGCGACTCTAAGCGACTGTAGCTGTTTTGTAGTGAGTGCCACTATTTGGTCACTACTCAAATTATTTAGCTGTGTGCTTGTTAAAGACTGGAGTTGAGTCGAGCTAATAGCTCCAATGGCGACCGTATTTATTGCTTCGATTTGAGCTAAGCTCATCGCTCGAATCTGACTGGTCGTCAATCCATTAATTTGTCCTGAACCGATAGCAGCAATTTGCGTCGCACTTAATATGGCTATCTGACTTGTACCCAAGGAAGCTAACTGAGTTGAAGACAGAGCAATGATATTGTCTGCAGAGAGTGCTAAAACTTGATCAAGAGTGAGTCCGCGTAGTTGCGTACTATTCAATGACCGGAACTGCTGACTAGTCATTGCTGCTATTTGCTCTGGCGCTATCGATTTTAATTGGATCACCGTTAGGGCTTGTATTTGAACCGGCGCCAGTGTTGGTAATGATGCCTCTAACGCATTTATCTGGTCTGTCGTTAGGCTAGCAATTTGCGGTGACGTTAATCCTCGCAATTGAGTAGTCGATAACTCAGCTACTTGAAGGGTGTTAAACGCAGCTAACTGACGTATTGATAATCGAGCTATATTTGTGGCAGATAGACCGGCGATAGCATCAGGTTCAATTGCAGCAAGTTGTCGAGGCTGTAGGGCAGTGACTGCGACGCTACTCAATTGTGCCAACTGAGTAGATGTAAGTTCAGCTACTTGGTTCGTTGTCAGTACTGCCCACTGAGATGCAGATAAGGCATTGAGTGCCGATGCGCTAATAGCCGGTACAGCTGAAGGCAGCAAACTACTGAGCTGGTCAGTTCGCAATGCCGCAAGTTGCGTTGATGTCATCGCCCCGATTTGATCAGACGACAACATCTGCAATTGAAGAGTTGTCAATGCGCGTAACTGAGTAGTTAACAAGCTCCGTAGTTGATCTGAGCTTAATGCATTGAGTTGCCGCTCACTCAGCGTTCGTATTTGGGTCGTGCTAAAGCCACGAAGTGCATCGGTAGTGAGTGTTTTTAAAAGCACTTTAACTTCGACATCATCGGACATGGCCGCTAGTTGAGCATCGCTCAGTGCTAAAAGCTGCACATTACTGAATGCATCAACCTCAGATACATCGATGGTCCCAAGTTGGGCTGAACTCAGCGCCCGCATCTGTAAGCTCGTCAGCGTAGCCAGCTGATTGGTGCTCAAGGCATCGAATTGAACAGAAGATAAACTACTAAGTTGATTTG
>JBIIQR010000168.1:0-4438 GCA_044341985.1 Burkholderiaceae bacterium | reverse complement strand
CCCTCGCCATCAAACTTCGATTCGTAAATTCCTATACTCATATCGCCTCCTGCTTCAGAGTTCAGGACTGGCCTGATAGCCAGTCACTTCCAGATTGAAACCCGCCATTGAAGGCATTTTGCGGGGATTAGCCAGTAACTTCATTCGCGCGACACCCAACTGGCGCAAAATTTGTGCACCTATGCCATAGGTACGCAAATCCATGCGCGCAGGGCGCGTTGGCTTAGTAGGCTGCGGTTGGCACAGCGCATTGAATTGCGCAAACATCTGCTCTGCCGACTCTTCACAATTGAGTAATACAATCACGCCGCGCTCGGCGCGCTGTATCGCTTGCATAGCCGAGGCGATATTCCATGAATGCGTGGTCGCTTCGGTATCGAGCAAATCCAATATCGACACCGGTTGATGCACCCGCACCAGCGTTTCTTTGTCAGCGCTGATTTCGCCATGAACCAGCGCCAGATGCGCACCTCGGCTAGGCTTATCGCGGAACGCAATCGCATGAAATTTACCGTGCGAGGTTTGCATACTGCGCTCAGCAACGCGTTCAACAATACTCTCTGTCTGACTACGGTAATGAATTAAATCAGCAATCGTGCCGATTTTTAATGCATGCTCGCGCGCGAATTCCATCAAATCAGGCAAACGCGCCATACTGCCATCATCCTTGAGGATTTCGCAGATAACCGCTGCGGGAATTAAGCCTGCAAGCTCAGACAAATCGCACCCCGCCTCCGTATGGCCTGCCCGCATGAGCACGCCGCCGCGCTGAGCACGCAAAGGAAAGACATGCCCTGGCTGCACAATGTCAGAAGGTTTGGCATGGCGTGCGACCGCCACTTCTATGGTTTTGGAGCGATCTGCTGCAGAAATCCCAGTCGTGACACCTTCGGCCGCCTCTATCGATACCGTAAAATTGGTTCCGTAGGAGGTGCCGTTACGTGAGGTCATCAACGGCAGGTTGAGCTGATCGCAGCGTTCCTCGGTCAGGGTCAAGCAAATTAAACCGCGACCATGCCTGGCCATAAAGTTGATGGCTTCAGGTGTCACAAACTCGGCAGCTAAAACAAGGTCGCCCTCGTTCTCACGGTCTTCCTCGTCAACGAGGATAACCATGCGGCCGGCACGAAGCTCGGCAATGATCTCTTTGGTACTGGATATGGACATGAAGGCGGCTCTCGAACGGCTCGCCATTTTATAGGATTTCGCCCGTGAGCCGTCACCAATCTAACAAGGTAACCGCAGGTCACCCCAAAGAATTTAGACTTTTTTTGACAACATTTCCGAACTCAGCATGCGTTCCACATAGCGCGCAATCAAATCGACTTCGAGGTTAACCCGGCTACCCGCTTGCAAATGCCTGAGCGTGGTGACAGCGATGGTGTGTGGAATTAGGTTGATTGAAAGGGTGCAGCCTTGCTGACTATCCAGCACGCTATTCACCGTAAGCGAGACACCGTTAACCACGACTGAGCCCTTGTAGGCAAAGTACTTAGCCAACTCAACTGGAGCCAATACATCCAACCGCCAGGATTCTGCCACCGCAGCGAAGTGCGTAACAGTACCCAAGCCATCCACATGACCTGACACCAGATGACCACCGAGGCGCTCAGCCAGCGTGAGTGCTTTTTCTAAATTGACTTCGCCCTCAGCATCTAATCCGGCTGTGCAATTCAAACTTTCACGCGAAACATCCACGCTGAAATCCTGATCAGTTTTTTGCGTCACCGTCATACAAGCACCATTAATAGCAATCGAATCACCGATAGCCACATCGCCCATAGGTAAACCACCACTATCGATCTGCAGGCGCACGCCACCATTATCATTGAACGGTTCTATCTTCGTAATGCGGCCAACTGCAGCAACAATTCCTGTAAACATAATTTAGTTTTATCCGACTAAAAATTTTCAAAATAATTAAGTCATACGTACAAGTAGGCGCAGATCATTACCGACGGTGCACACCTCATGAAAACGTAATTTTATGCGCGAGGTCAACTCGCTCAATTCTGGCAAGCTGGCCATGCCCTGGGCTGGGCCTAACAGACAAGGCGCCATGTAAATGAGTAATTCATCGACGCAGCCCGCACGCAATAACGAACCATTTAACTTGAATCCCGCTTCCACATGCAATTCATTAATTTCACGCTTACCTAATTCCTGCATCAGCGCAGGGAGATCGACCTTACCAGCATTCGATGGTAAGTGAATGATCGCAGCATCACGCGCAATCAATTTAGCTTCGCGTGCATCATCACGCTGCGCGCTAACTACCCAGGTACCGCCACCTTCCAGCACACGAGCAGAAGGACTAATCTGCAATTGACTGTCGATCACTATGCGTCGTGGCTGACGGGATGTACTGACAGCGCGTACGGTTAATTGAGGATCATCCTGCTGCACCGTACCCATGCCAGTGAGAATGGCGCAAGCACGTGCACGCCACGCATGACCATCAGCACGTGCTGGCTCTGAAGTAATCCACTGACTTACCCCATTCAACAGCGCGGTTCCTCCATCGAGGCTGGCAGCGATTTTCATGCGCACCCAAGGTCGGCCGCGCTGCATGCGTGAAAAAAAACCGATATTGATTTCGCGCGCTGGTTCAGCCAATACACCCACATCGGTGAGTATTCCCGCCGCTCGTAGTCGCGCCAGACCCTGACCTGCAACTAAAGGATTCGGATCTTCGATGGCGACAACCACACGAGCAATACCTGCTTGAATCAGCGCATCCGTACATGGCGGAGTGCGACCATGATGGCTGCATGGCTCTAGCGTCACGTAAACAGTGGCACCGCGAACATCGGCACCACGCGCTGCCGCATCTCGCAACGCAGCCACTTCGGCATGAGACTGACCCGCAGGCTGCGTATGCCCTTGAGCTATCACGACGCCCTCTTTAACCACCACGCATCCAACTCGCGGATTAGGGCTGGTGATGAAAAGTCCCAGCTCTGCCTGCTTTAGGGCGAGCTGCATGCCTTCAATGTCATTAGTAATTTTCACGTGATGGCGAATTCAGGGTGCGCAAGATAGGGTATGAACAAGCCGCGGGGGCGGAAGATTCGTCATTTTAACAAGTAGCGCTATCCTTATCGGGATCGCACACACGAACACGACCTAAAAAGCTAATTATGATCTTTAGACGTTGCGCACTAACTGAAAAAATGAATGACCCGATTTGCGGAACTTGGCTACTAGCTGCACTGCGCGGACGTCCGCTAGGATCAAACGCAAGATAGAATTTTTTACTATCGCGCAGTTTAGCTTCCACCGCCAATCCCTTCGTTTCTGCCTGACTGCGATGCAATAGTAAATCGCCCGTATCAAATTCCTGATTATTGTTAGCATCGATTAAAACCACCCAACCTTTACCCCAATCCTTAGCATTCAATGGAATCACATCAACACGCTTCTGACGTCGCATGGCCTCAGCTCGCGCTAGTAATATGACAGTGTGAAATTCACTCATCGCCGCCGTAACACGCGATCGATCAACAAGAGACCGAAAATTTGACGAAGTCATCAACAGCAGAATGGCCGTAATCACAAGGGTAGCGAGATACTCAATTATGCTAAAACCTGATAATGCACTCAGTCGATGAAGACCAAAAAAACGTAGCTGAAATTTATGGTTTAGCACGAGCTTAGTCATTTAACCGCTCTCTCCACGCTAATTGGCGCAGCTGTCGCTGACACGGATCCATTGACTCCTCCGGACAGAACTGAATGGCGTAATCGGCTTGAGCAACAAAGCGTGTAGTAGCAAACAAGCCAATTCCCGTTGCTGTAATTCGAACGATACCTTCATGCTGATTAATATGAATGACTTCAAGTTGATACTCGGGCGGTGATTTTGATTGCATTCGACCACCTGAAGGAAAGCTGTCCCCTGTTACGCTGCCGAATTCATACACAACGTCCTTACTCGACAACGACAGTGGATCATCCATGATATTCAGATGCTGATTCGCATCGTGTAATGCCGCCTCTGCAGCTTCACTGGCAATCGATCGATCGACATACCCTGCTGCGAGGATGCGAAAATTATGCCCCAACCGTAGCGTGGCCATCGACATCACCAGCAAAATCGACGTCAGCACAACGCAAGGCATCATGGTAAAACCACGACAACCATAAACAGAGTATGAAACCTTAGTCGATGGAATTTTTGTAGCCACGGCACGGACTAATTCAGCGACTAATTACGTTCGCTTTTTAGCGGGCTAGTTTGATGATTCAGTAGTGCGTGATTACGTAAAAAAACCACCCTTTCAAACACTCGACTCAAGCGCTTTTTCTGCGTAGCTGGAAAATCTGCCAACGACAAATGCGTACCAGGGTCTTTAGCAGCGACAGTGTCTGAATAAAACCGCCCGAATAAATCGAGCGAATCAGGCGGCGCTTGATCAGCCAAGTCGGCTTCGGCCTG
>JBIIQR010000167.1:0-4446 GCA_044341985.1 Burkholderiaceae bacterium | reverse complement strand
GAGATAACACGGATAGCCGCATTCGCCATCGGTGTATTCGGCAATCCCTGACTAAATGCAGCTTCGATATCGAGTCGTAATTCGCCGGCGGCTTCTTTGGCGCATTCCAGCGCGACCTCATCCGTAATCCGCAGTCCATTATGAAAGCGAGACTCAACCTTACGCAGCGCAAGTTGTTCTTCGACTTGCGGCCGGGAGCCGTGCACCAGTACCACTCTTATGCCCAGTGCATGTAGTAGCGAGAGATCATGTGCTAGAACGGGTAGTGCACCCGCCATAACGAGCTCGCCCGGAAACGCCACCACGAAGGTTTTGCCACGGAAGGCGTGAATGTAGGGTGCGACAGAGCGCAGCCAGCTAACGAACTGAATCGGATTGTCCATGGGTCGCATTATAATTCGCTCTGACATGTCCGCCTCTGAAACCCCGAAAAAAGTGCGGCCTGCTACTGCCGCCGCTACTCGCTTACCGCCGCCTCGCCACCCGCTGCCGCCCGTCAGCTTTCCAGAAGAGCTGCCTGTCTCTGCTCGCCGTGAGGAGATCGCTGCTGCCCTTCAGGCGAATCAAGTCATTATCGTGAGTGGCGAAACCGGTTCCGGAAAAACCACCCAGCTACCAAAAATCTGCTTATCGCTAGGGCGGGGTGAGCGCGGCTTGATTGGGCATACCCAGCCACGCCGAATAGCAGCTACAGCCACTGCCAAGCGTATTGCGCAGGAGCTGGGCTCAGCACCGGGCATGCATGTGGGCTATAAGATTCGCTTTAATGATGTGTTGTCTGATGGCGCGTGGGTCAAGCTAATGACCGATGGTATTTTGCTGGCTGAAACACAAAGCGATCCGTTACTGCGCAACTACGACACATTGATTATCGATGAAGCGCACGAGCGCAGTTTGAACATCGATTTTCTTTTAGGGTATCTCAAGCAGTTACTACCCAAGCGGCCTGATTTGAAAGTAATCATCACGTCGGCCACCATCGATGCCGATAGATTTTCGCGTCATTTTGAAATCAAGGGTCGTCCCGCTCCCGTAATTGAAGTCTCAGGTCGTTTGTATCCGGTTGAGATACGCTATCGCCCGGTCGAATCTGAGCTCACGCAAAAAAATTCTAATGCAGTAACAACAGGCGCGATCAAACAAGCAGCAGCACCCACCACCAGCGCAGCGCGCGGCAAACAGCAGCGCGATCTAATGGATGCGATTGTTGATGCGGTCGATGAGTTGGTATTGAACGGTCCCGGCGATATTTTGATATTTCTTCCTGGCGAACGTGAAATTCGCGATGCCGCCGAAGCGTTGCGCAAGCATCATCCGCCGCATGTAGAGATCTTGCCTTTGTTTGCGCGTCTCTCGGCGCAAGAGCAAGAGCGCGTATTCAAAACAAGTAATGCACGTCGTTTGGTACTGGCTACCAATGTCGCTGAAACGTCATTAACAGTACCTGGCATACGCTTTGTGGTTGATGCAGGAACGGCGCGCGTTAAACGCTACAGCTATCGCAATAAAGTTGAACAATTGCAGATTGAAGCGATCGCTCAATCAGCGGCGAATCAACGTGCAGGTCGTTGTGGACGTGTTGCAGCAGGTGTGTGCATACGTTTGTATGATGAACACGATTATTTGCAGCGACCAAAATTTACAGATCCAGAAATTCTGCGTTCGTCGTTAGCGGCCGTTATTTTAAAAATGAAATCGCTGAAGTTGGGCGATGTCGAGCAGTTTCCATTTATCGAGCCACCTTTAGGCCGAGCGATTGCCGATGGCTATCAGCTGTTGCAAGAGCTAGGTGCAGTGGATGAGTCACGCGAGCTGACTACCTTAGGCCGGCAACTAGCTAAGCTGCCTCTCGATCCGCGCGTAGGGCGAATGATGCTCGCCGGTCGTGATCACGATTGTTTGTCCGAGATGTTGATAGTGGCTGCTGCGCTGTCGGTGCAAGATCCACGTGATCGGCCTGCAGAGGCACAAGCTGCAGCGGATAACGCACATAAAAAATTCACCGATGAAAAATCTGAATTTCTCAGCTACCTGAAAATGTGGAAATGGTTTGAGGAAGCGATAGATCAGAAAAAATCGAATCGACAGTTACAAGAACAATGTCGCGAGAATTTTTTATCGCAAATGCGTTTACGCGAGTGGCGCGATGTGCATTCGCAATTATTTACACTGGTTCGAGAGCAAGGCTGGCGCATGAACGAAGCTGCAGCCACCTACGAGCAACTGCATTTAGCGTTGTTGACAGGTCTTCTGGGTAACGTGGGTTATAAGTCGGATGATGAGCCACTCTATCTGGGCGCGCGTGGTATTCGTTTTCATTTATGGCCTGGTTCGTCTTTATCAAAAAAAGCAGGGCGGTGGGTGGTGGCAGGGGAGTTAGTTGAAACCTCTCGCTTGTTTGCGCGAACCATCGCCAACGTTCAGCCCGAATGGCTGGAGCGAGTAGGCGGACATTTATTAAAAAAATCCTGGGGTGATCCACGCTGGGAAAAAAAGAGTGGGCAAGTATCCGCGTATGAGCGTGCCACTTTGTATGGTTTGGTAGTTTACAGTCAGCGTCGAACAGATTACGGAAAAATTCAACCTGCTGAAGCACGTGAAATCTTTATTCGTAGTGCCTTGGTTCAGGGGGATTTTGAAACTCGCGCTCCTTTTTTCACGCACAACCAAAAATTAATTCGCGAGATAGAAAATCTCGAACATAAATCACGGCGCTTAGATGTGCTGGTTGATGAAGAATTAATTGCTGCTTTCTACGATAAGTTACTACCTGAATCAATTCATAACACAGTCGATTTTGAGCAGTGGTTGCGTAAGGCAAGTAAAGACGATCCTAAATTACTCTATCTCAGTCGTGATGATTTAATGCGGCATGAGGCCGCAGGTGTCACCACCGATTTATTTCCCAAAGTGATGCGAACGGCCGGCATAGAAATGTCGCTCACCTATCACTTCGAGCCAGGCGCTGTACGCGATGGTGTGACGTTGACGGTTCCTTTGTACTCACTCAATCAAGTGTCGTTAGCACGCTGCGAATGGCTGGTGCCTGGCATGCTAAAAGAAAAAACACATTTACTACTGAAGTCTTTGCCACAAAAATTACGTCGTCATTGTGTGCCTTTACCGGACTATGCAGCTGGATTTTGTGATCGCGTGCATGAGGTAAAAAAATTCGGGCAGGGTAGTTTGGTGGAGGCCATCATTACCGATGTGCGTAGCCAGACCACCGTCGTGATTAAAACATCCGATTTCAAGCTTGAAACACTGCCAGCCCATCATTTCATGAATTTTAAAATCATTGATGAGCATGGCAGGCACTTGGATATGGGGCGTAATCTCTCGGCTTTGCAAGCCGAGTTGGGTACGCAGGCGCGCGAGCAGTTTCAGAAAATCGCCGAGCAAGCAGTTCCCGTTGAGAGTGCTGTTGGTACGAATGTGACTGTTAATAGCAAGCCTACGCAAAGTCGTAGCGCCGCTGGACCAGCTAATTTTCAACAGTTAACGACCTGGTCGTTTGATGCCTTGCCAGAATTACTCGAGATTCAGCAAGGTAAACAAACCTTAATTGGATTTCCGGCGTTGGTTGATCGCATAACGCATTGTGATCTTGAAGTGTTTGATGATCCGAATGAGGCGGCTACCGTCCATAAGAATGGTCTGCAGCGTTTGTTTTCTCTGCAGTTAAAAGAGCAGCTAAAGTATCTGGAAAAAAATGTCGCCGGTTTACAGCAAATGGGTATGCAGTTTATGGCGCTGGGCTCGCAAGAAGAGTTACGAGATCAAATCATACAAGCAGGTCTGACGCGCGCTTGTCTGCAATTACCCCTGCCGACGAATGCCAACGAGTTTAATCAGCGACGTGACGAGGGCAAGGCGCGACTGAATTTATTGGTGAATGAAATAGCGCGTTTGATTGGTCAGATTTTAGGTGAATACCATACCCTGCCAAAAAAACTGCAAGCACTCAAATCGCATGTGTCGGCGCAGGCCGACATGCAAGCGCAACTACAGTCATTGATACATAAACGTTTTGTGGTGGAGACAGAGCATGGACAACTCGCTCATTTCCCGCGTTACTTGAAAGCCGTACAGGTCAGATTGGATAAGTTGAGGGCGGATCCCACACGCGACGCGCGGTTAATGAGCGAATGGCAGCAAGCCGCTATGCCGTGGCAGCGCGCTTTGAAGAGTGGCGCTCATGGCGACCCAAAAATGCAAGAGTTTCGCTGGATGTTGGAAGAACTGCGGGTCTCGCTGTTTGCGCAAGAGCTAAAGACGCCGATGCCTGTGTCGGTGAAACGCCTGCAGAAGGTGTGGGAATCCATGCAGCGATAACCGACCCTCTTCAATGGGCCTAAAAAGACTTTCGAGCTTCATCCGCACGCTTGGCGTAAAATTCGGTTTGAAATCACTATTCTTTGTTTTACTAACATGACCATAAAATCT
>JBIIQR010000166.1:0-4452 GCA_044341985.1 Burkholderiaceae bacterium | reverse complement strand
CTTAAAGTTGGTAACAGTTTTAAACATTGTGCAGATAAGATGGGTGGTCTTTGAGGCGTATCTTGCATGATGAGGATTTGGGGGGGGCTGAAGTCATCGATCTGTTACTCTCTTAACATAGTAGCCGACCGATCATCTGGCCTGGCTGGTAACAAATTTGGTCGGGAGAGTCCATGTCAGACAATAAATCCGGTGCGCCAGGAGCGGGTGCGATGAATGATACCTTGGAGTTTGTGCGAAATTTCTGGGGTTCGATGAAAGTTCCTGGGATGACCATGCCTTCTATGTCACCTGATGATCTGAATAAACAGATCGCTGATCTCAAGGCGGTCGAATCGTGGTTGCAGATGAACATGAATATGTTACACGGCACGATACAAACGCTGGAAGTGCAAAGCGCTACGCTCACAGCACTGCAATCTATGAGCGAGAGTTTTACAAAGGCGAACAACCCTTCGGCGGCGGATCCCTCAGCGACTGGCCCAAAAGCTCCCAAGCCGGCCTCAAAAACTGAGCCGGCGAGTACTAATGAGGCCTTCGATACAATCCCAAGTTCGTCGGACTTTGCAGCGCATATGGCTAATCCCACAGCTTGGTGGAATACAGTGCAGCAAAATTTTTCTCAGGCAGTCAATCAAGCGATGTCTCCCGAGCACAAGACTTCTGACAAAGTGCCTAAAGCCGCAAAAAAAAGTGCGCCCAGAAAGCGCAAAGCACCGACTAAAAATTAAGGCGGAATGTTAGTTGCGTGCCATGCGCTTTAGGCCGCGCATGAGCGCTCCCAGTACGGGTAGTTTTTCGTACAACTCTTCTGCGGCATCCCAGTAGTCGCGATGAAATTCTACCTGCCCATTATGTGCAAATCGGATGTGGGTGGCGCCGCGTATACATTGTTCGTCAGTGGAAAATCGCTTCATGCGAAATAAAAAATCCCACGTTAAAAATGCCTGCTCATCTTGAAGTACATGACCTGTCACCACAAATCGTGGGTTGTCGACCTGAGCAAACATGTGGGTAAAGATAGGGATGATTTTTTCAACGCCGCGTACTTCATTGAATGGATCTTTAAAATAGGCATCGTTAGTATAAAAACTGCTTAGGTTTTTCGTACTAGCGAGTGTGATGTGATTAAAAAATTCAATCAATGCCGTGAGATGTTCTTGATGCGTCATAAGCCCGTTACCTTGTGTATGAGATAAAAATACCAACGGTAGGGGAGTAGGCGTGCAAAACGTAGCCAGTTGGTAAAGCGCTTAGGAAAGTGAATATGAAACTGACCTTGCTCCATGCCCGCCAGAATTTCTTTTGCTGCTTCTTCGGCGCTAATCAGAGCCGGCATATCAAAATCGTTATTGGCTGTTGCAGGTGTTTTTACAAAGCCGGGATTGATCATATAGACTGCATTGCCGCGTCGATTCAAATCTAAATACAGCGACTCGCAAAGATTAATTAATGCGGCCTTGGTGGGGCCATATACTAGCGCTTTCGGCAAGCCGGAAAAACCAGCCACGGATGAGACCATACCTATGCCACCGTAGGTTTGTTTGAGTAAGGTCGGCATCACGACATCGAGACAATTAAATGTGCCACGCAAATTGATATCTAACACCTGATTGACAACAGTCATGTCTATGGAATCAGCCCGCATTTCATTGTAGATGCCGGCAACGATAAGTACGATATCGATGCCGCCCCACGCTGCGAGCAGATGGTCATGAGCTTTTTTAACATCTGCATGCTGAGTGATATCTAACGCCAGCACGATAGCCTGTGAATTATTTTCAGCCAGTGTTTGTAATGCAGAAGCATTGCGCGCCGATAAAGCGACCTGCGCACCTTTGGTAAGTAGCAGGCTAGCTGTTGCAGCGCCGATACCCGTCGAAGCACCGATCACCCAGACGCGTGCACCTTTCCAGTTGGGTATGCGCGGATTCATTGCGCTCCCGCGTTCAACAAATAGGGTGCTCGGCGAATGCAGATGCATTATTGCGGCCTCTTGTGGAAGGATAAGGTCACTTCACCTAGGCGAAAGCCGAATTTACTCATCACGGCGCGATTTAGCATGACTTGATCATCCATTAAATACATCCAGTCATCGAAATTCACGTTGTAAATTTTCCCATCGACAGGCAAAGCCAAAACATATTTCCAGTTCAATGCATTGCCACCCACTTGTCCATTAGCTTCGCCGACTACATCGTCAGCGGTACCAATATATTTGCCATCGGCCATTTTTTTCAACGTCCAAACGCGTTTTTGGGTTGTGCCGTCGGAGTAAGTGAAGTCTTCATCCAATGTGCCGGTATCACCTTGCCAGCTACAGTGAATAACGACCTTAAAACGTTTAATCACTTTGCCCGATCGATCTTGAAACATGCCCCAAGCATCAACGGTTCCATTGAAATACGTCTGTAGATCAAGCTTAGGGTTTTCTGAGGCGTATTCAGAGGGGGTCATAGTGGTTCCGCAGCTAGTTAGTAGTGTCGCGATACAGAGAAGCACTGTTCGCATCCATAGGTTGATCATCTGTGTTCATCCTCTCAAAGTGGCGTTTCATCATCATTACACTTCTCTTAATGGCGCGCGCCACAAAAGTGCAGCAGCGGTTAATTTTAAAGCGCATGGCAATAGGGCATACGTGACCCCAAGTGCTGTTAAGCCCGATTCGGTCGGATGCCCTGGCGAATAGCCTAAATAGTCAAGCAGCGGTAAGGCGATACCTGCCGCAAGCGCGAGATTCATTTTCGTCATCCAATTCCACAGACCGAAGTAGGCCCCTTCGCGTTGTCCACTGTGCCCTGCAGAACCGATCACGCCAGCTAACAAGGCCGGTGGTAAAGCCAGGTCGGCGCCTAGTGCTGCTCCGGAAAAAATACAAATCACTGCAAATGAATATAAGTCACCTGCGGCAAGCTGCCACGCCCAGATAAATACAATCACCGATAGGAGCATAGAGAGTAGCCATGCGCGTGCTTCACCTACGCGCTTGCTAAGTGTTGCCCATAGCGGTAAGGCGAGAGCGGCGGCAGCGAAATAAATAACCAGGAATAGGCCAGCATACTGTGCTAACAGCAGACGGTCCGTCGCAAAAAATAAAAATAATGTGGCGGGTATAGCAGCGGCAATACCACTGATTGCAAACACACCCAGTAACCAGCGAAATTTTGTATTTTGGAGAGGCACGATCAGGGCACGCCAATCGTCACTGACGGTTGCGAGGGTGCGCGCGCGCGGTGCGTGACGAATTAGCAGCCAGGACGTAATGCTGAGTGCGATGACAAAAGTCATCGACAGCGCATTCATGCCCGTTAGTGCAGGCACGGCGGCGGCTATCATCACCCCAATCAATCCAAACCCTTCGCGAAATGCAGTCAGACGCGCACGCTCGCCACGCAGCTGAGTCAGACTTGCGCCCCAGCTATTGTGAGCGATGGTGGCTAAGCTAAATCCCAGATACACCAAGCCCAAGCTTCCGGCAAACCACGCACTTAAGGAGGTAATGTCATTGACGATGCTGGCGGGTGGATGAAATAGCGCAAGGTAGCCAGCGACCAATAAGGGCAATGACATCAGCACAAAACCTGCATAACCGCGAGTTGCAGAGGAGCGATCCATCCAATAGCCAAGTAGCGGATCTGAAAATGCATCTAACAGCCGCGCGACCAATAAAATCGTACCGACTAAGGTAAGGGATAAACCAAAGCTACCTGCATACAGTGCCGGTGCTTGCACGTACACAGGCATGGCCACCATTGCAAGAGGTAAGCCAAACAGCCCATAACTTAGCAGCGCTTTGCCTGTCAGATTAGGGGCGTGGACGACATCGACGCGGGTGTCATCCGTCATGTGGGTACTTAAATTTTTTGTAAAGTGAATTGAAATAGATCGATGCTGCGCGCACGGAAGCCTGCTTCGCAGTAGGCGAGATAAAACTTCCAGGTGCGAATGAATCGTTCATCAAACCCTTGCGCTTGAACGGAGGGCAAGACTTCCTCAAATGAGCGGTCCCATAAACTTAAGGTGCGTGCATAGTCCAAGCCAAAAGCTAATTCATTCACCACGTTTAAGCCATGACGTTGCGCATGCGCCCTAAAAATCGATGGGGAAGGTAACATCCCACCGGGGAAAATATACTGCTGAATAAAATCAGTTCCTTTGCGATAGCGATCGAATAAATCATCGGCTATCGTGATTGTCTGAACACAGGCTCGCCCGCCTGTTTTGAGATTTTTTGCAATGCAGGCGAAGTAGCTATCCCAGTATTCTTCACCAACAGCTTCAAACATTTCAATCGAAGCAATACCATCGAATTCACCTTCGGTATCGCGATAGTCTTGTAGTCGTAATTCCGTTCGTTCACTTACACCGGCATCGTGTAAACGTTGTTCAGCGAAGGCTAGCTGTTCTGTGGATAAGGTCAGCCCGGTAACGTGCGCCCCGTTTTTAGCAGCG
>JBIIQR010000165.1:0-4455 GCA_044341985.1 Burkholderiaceae bacterium | reverse complement strand
CGGCTCATTCTGTGCAAGATCGTCAGCGGAAGGCGGTTGCAGATTAATGCGTTTTCTGATCGATACGTAGTCAGGATTCCATCCGCGTGAGGCCAGTCGTTGCATCGATTTTTTTTCCAGCATCGACACATCTAGATTGCCATCTCTCACAGCTTGCGCTACGGCTTGTAATTCTGCATACAGCGTGGGTGCTTCACTTCGTTCAGATGCAGAGAGATAGGTATTGCGCGACGATAGAGCGAGTCCATCGTCGGCGCGCCAGGTTTCTGCAGCGATGATTTCTGTGGGTAGAGCAAACTGGCGCGTCATATTACGAATGATCATCAGCTGTTGATAATCTTTTTTACCAAACACAGCCACGCTAGGTTGTACACAAGAGAATAATTTCAGTACTACGGTGGTTACGCCGTTAAAAAATCCGGGGCGAAATTCACCTTCGAGAATATTGCCCAGATCAGAAGGGGGCTGCACGCGAAACTCTTGTGGCTCAGGATATAAATCGCGCTCGGTCGGCGCAAACAAAACATACACGCCTTCTTTTTCTAATTTTTCTATGTCGTCTGCAAAAGTTCGGGGGTATTTTTCAAAATCTTCGTTGGGACCGAATTGCAGTCGATTAACAAAGATTGATGCCACTACCGGATCGCCATGCCTACGTGCTAATCGCATCAATGACAAGTGGCCTTCATGCAGATTGCCCATCGTGGGAACAAATGCCGTGCGCAGTTGACCACGTAACTGGTCGCGCAACTCATCGATGGAGGAGATGATTTTCATGTAAATAAATATGGTTCAGGTGCTGAGATAAATCACGTCGGTATGTGGGGTTCATACCGTTGATAAGAAAATGAGAATAATGCTTTAGTGCTGGCTAGAAAAGATGTTCTCTACGTAGGTGAATAAGACAGCCTGACGTAGATGGGCGCAAAGGCTTCAGCTTGTGTGATCTCGATTAGGGTTTCTTTCGCCAGCTCTAGCAAAGCGATAAAGTTAACGACGATAACCGGAACACCACGGGTCGGATCAAACAGTTCATGAAACTCGACGAATTTTGCTGATTGCAATAGACGCAAAATAGAGCTCATGTGTTCGCGTACCGAGAGTTCTTCGCGCGAGATAGTATGGCGTGCGGTTAACTTGGCGCGGCGTAGTAAATCATTCCACGCCGTTTGCAGATCGACGACATTCACATCAGGGAAACGCGTCACCACCGTTTGATCGACATAAATTTGTGTGCGCACAAAATCACGACCCACTTGCGGCAGGGTATCGAGTTCAAATGCGGCGAGCTTCATTTGTTCGTATTCAAGCAGGCGGCGAACCAGTTCAGCGCGTGGATCTAGCGCTTCCTCGTCGCCCTCTACTTTTTTCATGGGCAGCAACATGCGAGATTTAATTTCAATCAGCATAGCGGCCATCAGTAAATAATCGGCGGCGAGTTCTAGATTACGTTTTCTGATTTGTTCGATGTAATCCAGATATTGCAGGGTCACTTGAGCCAGCGGAATATCCAGAATATTGAAGTTTTGCTTACGAATTAGATACAACAACAGATCCAGCGGCCCTTCGAACGCTTCCAGAAAAACTTCGAGCGCATCGGGCGGGATATACAAATCATTGGGCAGCTTAAACAGAGGCTCGCCATACAGCTTGGCAAAAGCGACCCCATCGATCACATCGGGGGTACTGTCGACGGTGGTTTCGGTAGCGGTATTCACTCGTTACGCCTGCTTAATGATTTTGATACACGTAGGCTTGCTGCCTCACGCGTGATTCTTGCGTTCTACGTTGGCTGTCCAGGTCGATCGGTTCTTTATCCCACAATCGGGCACGACCGGCGTGCTGACTTTCTTCGATCGCCGGATCATGGGTTTTCATTTCGGCTAAAAACTGAGTAAATTCAGAGACATAGCCGTTTTTTTTCTTAAACAGATTCATGGAGTCACCCGCTTGTTGCAGAGGGGGCGTATTTTACCCCGCGGCGGCCGTTTCTCACCGAATTCGCATGCCAGGCTGAGCGCCGGGCCAAGGCTCAAGAATATACAGACCGGGATTCGCTTTTTCATCCGCAGAGGAAGCGGCAAGCACCATGCCCTCAGAGATCCCGAATTTCATCTTGCGCGGTGCCAGATTAGCAACCATCACCGTTAACTTGCCCTTTAAGTCGTCTGGTTTATAGGCAGACTTAATACCGGAGAACACGTTGCGTAGTCGTCCCTCACCCACATCGAGTGTTAAGCGCAGTAGCTTGTCCGAACCTTCCACTACTTCGCAGTCAACAATCTTTGCAACGCGTAAATCAATCTTAGCAAAATCATCAATCGTGATTTCAGAGGCGAGTGTTTCAATGCCTGTTGCTGCTGGTGCTGCGGATGTATCAGCAGTAGGTGCAGCATCAGCGGCGGGTTCGAATAATTTATCTAACATGGCTGCCTCTACGCGAGTCATTAAATGAGAATACGGTTTGATTGCATGCTGATCAGGCATTGCATGTGAAAGATCCGACCAGGTGAGTGGATCGAGATTCATCATCTGTTCAACTTGAAGTGCCAATGAAGGTAGAACAGGTTTGAGATAAATGGTGAGAATACGGAAAGCTTCCAGCAAGCGACTACAGACTTCCTGAAGCTTGGCATTGTTAGCCGTATCTTTCGCTAATTCCCACGGTTTGTTGGCATCGACATAGGCGTTGACGTTATCTGCCTGTTCCATCACTGTGCGCAATGCCTTGCCGTACTCGCGCGCTTCGTAAAGCGCAGCGATCTCTGGGCCAGCAGCGCGCAAAGCAGAAAGAAAACTATCGCTATCGGTTGCCCAGGTCATACCCAGTTTGCCATCGAATTTTTTAGCGATGAATCCGGCAGCACGGCTGGCGATGTTGATGTACTTACCAATCAGATCGCTATTGACGCGTGCAATAAAATCTTCAGGGTTGAAGTCTACATCTTCGACATGCGAATTCAGCTTGGCTGCAATGTAGTAGCGTAGCCATTCGGGGTTCATTCCCACATCGAGATAGCGCAGCGGCGAGATACCCGTGCCGCGCGACTTCGACATTTTTTCACCGCTGACCGTAATGAAGCCGTGTACAAAAATATTATTCGGTACTTTCATGCCTGCGAAATGCAGAACCGCAGGCCAAAACAGCGTGTGAAAGTACGTAATATCTTTGCCGATGAAATGATATTGCTCAGTAGTCGGATCAGCCATGAATGCATCATAGTCACGACCCGTTTTTTTGAAATAATTTTTCAGTGAGGCGAGATAACCAATCGGCGCATCCAGCCACACGTAAAAATACTTACCAGGAGCGTCAGGAATTTCAATACCAAAGTAGGGCGCGTCGCGACTGATATCCCAATCACCCAAACCAGAATCGCTTTCCAGCCATTCGCGAGCTTTGTTGGCGACTTCCGGCTGTAAGCGAGCCGGATCTAAAGCCCACTCGCGCAAAAACTGGCCACACTTAGGATCAGATAATTGGAAAAAATAATGATCTGACGACTTCATTACTGGCGCAGCGCCAGTCAAGGTTGAATAGGGATTTTTAAGATCGGTGGGTGCGTAGACAGCACTGCACACTTCACATGAATCGCCGTATTGATCTTTAGCACCGCACTTCGGGCACTCACCTTTGATATAACGATCGGGTAAAAACATATTTTTTACCGGATCAAAAAACTGTTCCACAGACCGCGACGTAATCAATTTAGCGTTATCACGCAGTCGACGATAAATGTCTTGTGAGAGCTCGTGATTTTCTTCGCCGTCGGTCGAATGCCAATTGTCGAAGCTAATATAAAAGCCATCCAGATATTGCTTTCGACCTGCAGCGATGTTGGCGACAAACTCCTGAGGAGTCACGCCTGCTTTTTCTGCAGCGATCATAATCGGCGCGCCATGGGTATCGTCGGCGCATACAAAATGAACTTCATTTCCACGCATGCGCATGAAACGCACCCAGATATCCGCCTGAATGTATTCCATGATGTGACCAATATGGAACGCACCGTTGGCATAGGGCAGGGCGGTGGTAACGAACAGCGTGCGGGGGTGGGTATTTGGCAGGACGGCGCTCATGGCGGTCGTTTGGAAGGTAGAAACAAAAGCAGGATTCTATCAGTGCAGCCTTATTATCGGGCCTGCCGCTAAAATAGCGCTTTATTTCAGGCGACAGTAGCCATGCTCGCCATCACCTCATTAATTACCCCTCACATGACCGTACGCACACGTTTTGCACCTAGCCCGACCGGATATTTACACTTGGGCGGCGCTCGCACTGCCTTGTTTTCATGGTCTTATGCCCGTCGGTTTCAGGGTAAATTCATATTGCGCATTGAAGATACCGATCTGGAACGCTCCACACCCGAGGCTGTGCAAGCCATCATCGACGGCATGCAGTGGCTAGGCTTGCAGCATGACGAAGGTCCGTTTTATCAGATGCAGCACATGGAC